>JBGTMK010000438.1:0-3877 GCA_041743605.1 Nostoc sp. | reverse complement strand
ACACAAGAGAGATTTTGCCCTGACACAAAAATAGCATGAGTCAAAAACGTCCAAATTTCATCAAAGTCAACAGCCTACTGTGCCCCTACGACAGATGTTTCCTCTAATAAAAAAAATGAAAAGTTAGCAAGTCTTCTTATTTGGGTTAAATTGAAATTCACCTTATTAAGAGAAGGGAGGAAGCAGAGGGCAGTCTTGCTAGAGGAAAGAAATTATGAATGAAAGAAACATTACCCAGCTTAAAAAGAAGAATTGTATCGAGTAGAGTGCAGCGAGATACAATTCTTCCACAACCTGAGTCCCAGAGTTTTAAACACAGGTTAATTCTACCTCCTGCCTCCTGCCTCCTGACTCCTGCCTCCTAAAATCTAACTCCTAACTTCTCGCTTGAAAAAATGGTTCCTTCCAGACGAGTTTATTTATTATTGGTTTTAGGTATAGCTATCGCCCCGATCCTATCCTTATTTCTCCCCATTAGAGCAGCCATCGCCATCACTGTGCTATTTGATGCCATCGTTCTCGGATTGATGGTTATAGATGGTTTACAGGTGCGGCGTTCTCGTGTGCAAATTACCCGCGAATTACCGTCACGATTATCCATTGGGCGAGATAATCCCGTGGTGCTAAAAGTCACATCACAAAATACTACCGCCCAAATTGAAATCTGCGACTATTACCCAACAGGGTTTGGGGTGTCTGCATCGGCATTGAGCGCGATTGTTCCCAGTAACAGCACCGAGGAATTGAAGTATACTGTCCACCCGACACAACGGGGAGAGTTTCCTTGGGGGAACATTCAAGTCCGACAGTTGGGGCTTTGGGGATTAGCTTGGGATGATTGGCAAATTCCTCAAAGTTTGCCAGTGAAAGTTTATCCTGATTTAGTGGGATTGCGATCGCTGACAATTCGTCTAACAGTCCAATCATCGGGATCAATGCGCCAATCTCGCAAAACTGGTATTGGTACAGAGTTTGCCGAACTACGAAACTATCGTACTGGTGATGATTTGCGGTTTATTGATTGGAAAGCTACCGCCCGTCGGGTTGGCGCTTATGGTAATGCCACACCACTGGTGAGAGTTCTAGAACCAGAACAGGAACAAACATTACTGATATTACTCGATCGCGGACGGTTGATGACGGCAAAAGTGCAGAGTTTGCAGCGATTTGATTGGGGTTTGAATGCAACTTTATCCTTAGCTTTGGCAGGTTTACATCGAGGCGATCGCGTGGGTATTGGTGTATTTGATCGCCAAATGCATACGTGGATTCCCCCAGAACGCGGTCAAAATCATTTGAATCAGTTAATTGATCGTTTAACTCCAATTCAACCAGTGTTATTTGAATCTGATTATTTGGGTGCGGTGACAAATGTTTTGCAGCGACAAACTCGGAGAGCGCTTGTAGTAGTAATTACCGATTTAGTTGATGTTACTGCCTCTACAGAACTCCTAGCTGCACTATCAAAGTTAGCACCCCGCTACCTCCCATTTTGCGTTACTTTACGAGATCCGCAAGTTGATCGTCTCGCAAACACCTTCACAGAGGATGTTACAGGTGCTTATGGACGTGCAGTGGCACTAGATTTATTAATACAACGACAAGTGGCTTATGCCCAACTGAAACAAAAAGGTGTATTAGTACTAGATGCACCAGCAAATCAAATTGCTGATCAGTTGGTTGAGCGATATCTGCAACTCAAGGCGCGAAATCAACTTTAGTTATTTGTTATATCATGTCCGACTAAATACTTGTCATTACATTCGCTCTTAGCGTTCCCGCAGGGGTACGCAGCGATAGCGGAGTGAAGTAATCGCAAAAGCTGGGATTGCTTCTCTACGAGACGCTGCGCGAACGTTTCACTCGCAATGACATATCATAAGTGATTAAGCGGACATGATATTATTTGTCATTTGTCATTGATACTATTTAAAACGTCCTTTTTCTGGTTAACCCCAATCCTTATTATTGTCATCATTATTTAAATTTTTAATGACCTGATAATAACTCTCTTCTACATCTTTGCGGTCTTGTTCTTGTGATAGTCCTTCACGGCTATCTTGTAAAATCATGTCAGCATGATGGCGCAGACTTGCTTGATATTTAGAATTATTGGTGTAGCTGGCAATAGTAGCTATAGCTTCTAACAACCTAATAGTTACTCCTGCATCCGACTTTCCATACTGCCTAATTTGGTTAAAAGCACGGTCAACCAATCCTTGAAAATCTACTCCTTCGGCAATTATGCGTAATATTTTATTGTTATCGTAGCGGTAGGGTGAAGGTAAATTTCTTTGAACTAAGTGACACAATCCAGCGCTAATTCGGTCAATACAGCGAATAGCAGTAAATGGATCATTTATTCCAGGAGAAATGGCACGTAGAGCAATTTCTACTAGTTGATCAATTGGAAACTCTACATCTTGTTGCTCTGTACGTTCTTTACCCAAAATAAAGGCATCATTGATTTGTGTGGTAAGTTTTTTATTTACTTTTTCACCAGGGAAAACTAAGACTAAATCGCCACCTTGAACCAAAAATTTTCCCGGTCGAGTCTCAAGACGTACTAGCAAATTATGTTTACAAGCAATGTCTATCAATTCTTCATGATCGATCGCTTGTAAATAACCAGTACCATTAACTCGAATCGGTAAAGCTTCTTCCTCAAAAGACATTGGAATTTCTTCAACTCCAAGGCTATCTTCTGATTCACCACACCCAATTTTTTCTGGAAATAGCCGCTCAATTGCTGAATGTAAATCTTCACTAACATTTTGGATTACATAAGATGCCTGAATTATTGTTGAAGCATGATGAATAAAATAAATCAATACACCAATACTAATAATTGCCAGTAAAGTGCCGATTGTAACTGAAAGTTGTGGCACAAACTCTTCATATCCATCTCCTTCTCCATGAATCGTCCGCAGTACGAGTAAGCAGTAGATGAAAGTCGCAATGAATGTACCAAGTACAACCTGATTACCCGTATCCTGCATAAAATTACGCAGTAGGCGGGGGCCAAAGTTAGAAGCAGCAAGCTGAAGCGCCACGATTGTAATTGAAAAAGCTGTAGCAGCAACGCTGATCATCGAACCTGCAACAGTTCCGAGTAGCGATTGCGCTCCATCTGCTCCACCAGTGTATATCCACCAATAATCAATTTCCACTTTGTCTGTGCGGTCAAGACTTAGCATGATGAAAGCCAGAGCAAGAGATGCTACCGCCATGACAGATGGTATGAACCAGTAACTTGAGTGGATTTGATCCCAAAGTTTGCTTAACTTGACGTTTCTCATTTTTCGTTAATTTTAGAATCTACCTTATTGTTGCCATCTTGTGAGAAACGCTCTTGAGCAAGTAACCTGAGTGAATCGCTGATCCGGTGGGGTTTTGGTACTTCACCTTTACCAGATGGCCAACCTTCACGCTGATGGGAGCGGTTTCCATCTGTCTCTTCGGTTTGGTCATGAAATAGAATTTGTTGAGTTGGAAAGGGCAAATCAATACCATTGGCGACTAACTTTTTCTTGATTGCAGACAGTACTTTGTCCCGTGATTGAAGAGAGTCTATCCTTCTCGGTGGATTAATCCACCAACGCACACGGATGTTGACAGTGCTTTCGGCAAGTTCCATTACCAGTACATCAGGAGCGGGTTCTCTTAAAACCTCGTCTACGCTATACATTGCGTCTAACATCAACTGCTTGGCTAGATCAGTGTCATCGTTGTAGCCAATGCCAACATCGTACTCTAATCGGCGGTTGTCAAAGGCAGTATTCACCGTGACAGAATTGATAAATAATTCCGAGTTAGGAATTACAATTCGCCGACCGTCATAGGTTCTGATTGTTGTTGCGCGTGTCTCGATATTTTC
>JBGTMK010000437.1:0-3354 GCA_041743605.1 Nostoc sp. | reverse complement strand
CAAGCAAGTTCCATTTCTCCGATAGTTTCAATGCCTAATTCTCGCGCCTTGACTAACACGGGAATATCCCAAGGGACACCAGGACTAACTACAATTAAATCGGGTAAATCAATACTGTTCAAATCTAGGGAATGCCCCAGTTTGACAGTTATGTGTTCAGCAGCAAGTTGTTGTTGTTGTTCGAGAAGAGTTGCGGAGGTATTGAGATCGCTTAGCTCCACCTCCCAACCTTCTCGTGTCAACAATCTCGCCGCAGCAACACCGGACTTTCCCAATCCAATCACAGAAGCTCTTGGCATAGACTGTATGTAGCAGAGTACCCTGGTTAAGCACTCCTTATACTAGCGTTTATTGGCAAAAATTACACCACCTTTTGTTGCTTTAAACTACAGATTTTTAACGATCGCCCCAAAATCAGCTAAAATACGGGCATGATTCCGCAGCAATCCCAATAGATGTAATCGATTGCACTTAATTTCAGGATTGGAATCCATGACTAAAACGCTATCTGCGCCATCAAAGAAGCTACTTACAGTCGGAGCAATTTTTTCTAGTCCTGCAACTAATAGTTGATAGTTGCGTGAGTTTTGCGCCGCTTGAGTTTGGGGTACTAAATCGACTAAGGCATGATAAAAAGCGGATTCAGAAGACTTTTGGAATAATTCTTGATTAACTACTGTTGTGGGTTCTAGCTGTTTGGTGTCCAAGTCACCTTGAGCTGCTAGGCGTGTAGAACGATTGACAGTTTCGTAGATTTTATCTAAAGTACCATCGTTGCGAATTTGTTGCAGATATAAAGCGCGATCGCGGACATCTAATAAATCTTCTAAGGCGCGTTTGGTATATTCGGGGTCATTTTCTCCCAAAACTGCATTTACTAAATCGTAATCAATCTGCTTTTCTTCTTGCAGCAAAGTGCGGATGCGTTGCAAGAAAAACTCTTGTAATGCTGTGGTTAATGATGCCTGATCTTTGTGGTATTTTGCTGCAAAATTTGTCGCTATTTGTGCTAATAAATTATCTAAATTTATCGGCAGATTATAAAACCAAGTAATTTTAACTACAGCATTAGCAGCCCGACGCAAGGCGAAGGGATCAGAGGAACCAGTGGGAATTAAACCTAAACCAAAGATACTTACCAAGGTATCTAATCTATCTGCCAAACCGACAATTTGACCTGTGAGGGTTTCGGGTAAATTGTCACCGGCTCCCGTTGGCAAATAATGTTGATAAATTGCCTTTGCTACTTCCGCATCTTCACCACTGGCTAAGGCGTATTTTTCTCCCATGATCCCCTGCAATTCCGGGAATTCATACACCATTTGTGTAACCAAATCTGCTTTACATAATAAAGCAGCACGTTGGATTTTTTGGCTTTGATTTTCCGCTAATTCTAATTGGGTGCTTATTTGCTCGGCAATCTTCACTACTCTATCTATCTTGGTACGCACCGAACCCAATTCTTCTTGGAAAGTGACTTTTTCTAACTGGGGTAAAAAGCTTTCTATTGGTTTGGTTAAATCAGCTTCGTAGAAAAATCTGCCATCAGCTAATCTGGCACGAATTACTCTTTCATTCCCAACGGCGACAATATCTGATTTTTGGGGATCAGCATTAGAAATAGTGATGAAATTGGGTAATAATTCTTGCTGAGAACTATCTGGTTTGAATACAGGAAAATAACGCTGGTGAGTAACCATAACTTCAGTAATTACTTCAGTTGGTAATTCCAAAAATTCTGGTTCAAATTTCCCGACAACTGCGGAAGGATATTCTACAAGGTTGGTTACTTCTGCTAACAAATCGGGGTAAATGACTGTATAACCGCCTAAATTCTCTGCTACTGCCTTTACTTGCTCTTTGATCAGATTTGACCGTTCTTCTGGATCAACGGTGACATAAGCAGACTTGAGGTCGGTAACATAATCGGTAGCTTGGGCAATTGTCACAGGTTCAGGATGTAAGACCCGATGACCTTGAGAAATGCGATCGCTCTGAATCGTTTTAGAACCATTCACTAATTCTAGAGGTAGCACCGTTTCATCTAACAAAGCTACCAACCAACGAATTGGTCGGGAAAACCTGGCATCCCCGTCACCCCAACGCATCAATCGTTTACCTTCCAAACCCCAAATCCACTGGGGAACAAGTTCTGTCAAAATTTCCGCGACAGAACGACCAAGAATTCTTTTTTGCACAAAGACAAATTCCCCTTTGTCAGTGGGGCGAACAGACAGCGCATCTAATTCCACACCTTGCTTTTTAGCAAAACCGGCGGCGGCGGCTGTCGGCTGACCATCTTTAAAGGCGGCTTGGGCGGGGGGCCCTTTAATTTCTTCTTCTCGGTCTGGTTGCTGGGATGGTAGACCTTTAATCACTACCGCCAAACGCCGGGGAGTACCGTACACCTGGACACTTTCGCCCTTGATGCTGTTTGCTTCCAAACTTTGAGGAATGCGCTCTCGCCACTGTATTAAGGCATCACTGAGAAAGCTTGCAGGTAATTCTTCTGTACCAACTTCTAATAGAAACGCAGGCATAGGTCACTGTTTTCAACTTTGCGTAGCTCAACTTTATCAGTTATTCTCAGGCGATCGCTCCTAACTTTTTGCTGAATCGGCCTATGGACAAGCAGGGTATTCGAGCTTTTTGACACTCCTCGCGTTGAAGAAGAATTCAGGAGTCAGAAAGAGAAGAGAAGGCTTTACGCTGCGAAGCACCGCTGTTTTGGTCAAAATTCATTCTGTTAGCGGTAGCGGGGCGTTTAGCCCATTCTGACTCCTGACGACTGACTCCTGAATTCTGTTCGTTGATTTGGAAGTTCCTTATGCAAAACTTCACAAAACAGTGCTTCTCTTCATTGATTTATTACATTTGCTACTATAGTTCCATGAGGTATTTACGTATATATGTTTATATCGTAAGCTTAGTGATGTTTGATGCATTCATATATGCATCATGCCAATAAATTTTGGAATTATCACGATGAAAAATATTTTCGCTCAAATTGCTGCTACTACAGCAAGCAGTGTTGCTTTTAGTGTTGCGATCGCTGCTAGCCCAGCCCAAGCTATTGATTTCAACTTTAACTGGCTAGGAGATGCTGGTTATTCCGCAATCGGTTCATTCAGCTACGACGAGGCTACAGCACCTACAATTATTTCCGAAAGTGGTGCTGGAGCTACAAACTTTTTACAATCCTTGAGTGTCTCTTTTTTAGCTAGATCAGCAGAAGCCCCACACTCACTCTTAGGAGTGTGGGATGAATGCGCGGGAGTGGAGAGATATAGTAATTAATGCTTTTTGGCGTAGCCAAAACAATTAATTACTATATCGAGCCATGACCCATATTCA
>JBGTMK010000436.1:0-11228 GCA_041743605.1 Nostoc sp. | reverse complement strand
GGCAGGTGAGAGGAAACCAAAAGCGGCTCATTGGTTTTGCACGGGCTACCTCAGATCACGCGTTTAATGCCACAATTTGGGATGTGGTGGTTCACCCAGACTTTCAAAGTCAAGGACTGGGCAAGGCGCTGATGAAATATGTTCTCAAAAAACTTAGGAGTGAAGAAATTAGTAATGTCACTCTCTTTGCTGACCCACATGTTGTAGATTTCTACCGAACTATGGGGTTTATGGCTGATCCAGAAGGCATCAAAGGCATGTTCTGGTATCCTCATTAGCGCTCAATCCAAATAAAACCCGATTCGCACAAGAAAATCAGGTATACTAGTACAAATCTATTACTTTAATTTGGCTTGACAAGGTTTAGCCGACGAACAAACAAGTATATCTCTTGTAAAACTAAGTCGGCAGAAAAACCTTTATCAGTGTAAGGATGTAATCTAGCTCGTCTTTGCAGAAGATAAAAGATATTAGGCATAAGCCGTTTTATCTGATATGATTAAATTAATGCCTTGTAAAAAGTGCGATCGCTTTGATGGGGAGTTAAAACCAAACCAAAAAAGTGGATATTTCTAACCGGGATGTAGCGCAGCTTGGTAGCGCGCCTGCTTTGGGAGCAGGATGCCGCAGGTTCAAATCCTGTCATCCCGATTTAATTAATAATAATATAGTTAAAAGTTAAAGCAGATTAATTGGTTTTTTTGCTGACATATGCAGTTTAATTGCGTGTTTTTACCGGGGATACTAATTAGACTGTTCTGCTGTTGCAGCCTAAGATACAAATTTAGTCCTTAAGCAGTAAGTTATTTCTGACACTGATATTTATATATATTTGAGAAGATATTAAACCAATCCCAGATGGAACGATTGATTAAGCAATAGCGTCACCCAATATTATAAAAAGCCGATAGAATGGCATTTATCATCTCCAATGTCGGAGAGATGGAGAGACTTTTCACTGTTTGAGAAGACATATAATAGGCATCTACGGCGTTTCGCGGTGAATAGCGGAGCTAAACCGAGAAAAACACAACGTTAACACAGCCAATTTCTGAAAACGATACTATAGCAACCCTAAATAGTTGGGGAACATTGGATTTTGACCGTTGATGTTTAACACCCAACCTCAACGCGCACAATGAATTTTTCACAACTGAAATAGATTGCTATATAACTAAAGCTAGTTGGTGCTGTGGAAATCCAACCATTTGTTTAATTTAATTGGACTATTGATGCGAGGAGCAGTCATGAAATCATTTATTCGCTTAGGCGCAACATTGGGTATCGCGGGCAGTGTATTTTTAACTGGGCTTTCAGGAATCGGCAATCTACCAGGAATAGGAAATCTAGAGGCGATCGCATTGCCACAAGATCAGGTAGTTAAAAAGCTCCAAGAAGTACCTGTATTCACGCTTACTAATCCTAAAGGCGAATTCGTAGTTCTTTCGAGAAACGACGCATCCAAGCCGATCTCGCAAGTAGGATTTTTTATTAGCAAGCAAGATGCTCAAAAATTCCTTGACAACCGACTCAAAAAAGAAAATCCCCAGTTGGCAAGCACCCTACAGGTTAGACCTTTGTCCTTGGCAGACTACTATAAAATAGTCCAAGAAAGTAAGAAGAAACCAGACTCTGTAATTTATACTTTAGTCCCGACGCAGCAACAGGTCGCATCGGCAACAAGTATGCTGAATCAAAATGGTAAAAAAGGGGAGCAATTCAATGGTATTCCCTTATTTGTACCCAAATTTAAGAAAGATAATAGCTATTTGACTATTCCCGTTGCCCAAGGTAACGAGCGGTACATCCCTTTCTTTTTTGAAAAAGAGCAAGCAGTGGCTCTGTTAGACGAATTCAAGAAAGCCGTGCCAAAGGAAGCAGAAAACACTGAAATTCAGGTAGTGGATTTGTACGGTGTTATGGAGGCTCTCAATAGCAGCAACGATCCTAGTATCAATAAAATTGTTCTCTATCCATCACGGGAGTCGATCAATTTTATTCGCTCACTTGCGCCGAATCAATCACCAGCTGCCAAGCCAGCTGCTGCGCCCGCTCCGAAAAAATAACGGATATGCGCTTCAAGGTTGAGGTATGGGGGAGAAACATCTGATAGTTTCTGGTTTACAACTTTGGCAGTGGCGAAATGCAGCTCTTGAAGCAGCGATCGCCACTGATGTCCCACCAGGAGAGGTAGATTGGCTGCTGCTCGAAGTTGCTGGATTAGACCGCTTGGCACTGCGTTTGGAGTCTTTTAAAAACTGGCCGCAAGTTCAGCTGCAATTGCCTTTAGAAGAGTTAGACCAGTTGTGGCAAAGGCGATTAAATGACCGCTTGCCAGTGCAGTATATTGCGGGAGTTACACCTTGGCGTAACTTTCAAATCGCGGTGTCGAGTGCGGTTTTGATTCCTAGACCAGAGACAGAGTGCTTAATTGATTTAGCTGAAGTATCTGCTAGCAATGCTTCAGGACACTGGGCAGACTTGGGTACTGGGAGTGGAGCGATCGCACTGGGATTAGCAGATGTCTTGCCAAAAGCGACAATTCATGCAGTTGATTACAGTTTAGAAGCTCTGGCGATCGCACGAACCAACGCCGATAATTTGGGTTTTGCTGACCGGATTAAATTTTATCAAGGTTCTTGGTGGGAGCCACTGGCATTCTTAAAAGGTCAGTTCAGTGGTGTGGTGTCGAATCCCCCTTACATACCCACCAGCACCTTACCTAGTTTGCAACCAGAAGTAGTTAAGCATGAACCACATCTAGCTTTGGATGGTGGCGATGATGGTTTAGATTGCATTCGCCATTTGATAGAAGTCTCTCCTAGTTATTTGCAACCAGGTGGCGTGTGGTTGATTGAGATGATGGCAGGACAGGCGGATGCAGTGCGAGAACTTTTGAAAAATCAAGGTAGCTATTGTAAAATTCAGATTCATGCTGATTTAGCTGGAATTGAACGCTTTGCCCTTGCTTATAAAAGTTAGGAAAAGGGCATGGGGCATGGGGCATAGCGCATAGAAAATAGGAAACCTGCCTCATGCTCAAACCCATAACAATGACACAAGTTTCTCTAACAAATTTAATAGCTGGCGCACGTGCTGGTTTTTTGGTGAGCTTTCCTACGGATACTGTTCCGGCACTTGCAACCGTACCAGAAAAAGCAGGATTAATTTTTGCGGCGAAGCAACGCAGTCAAGATAAACCTTTGATTTTGATGGCGGCTAGTGCTGAAGATTTGTGGCCGTATGTCAAAGGTAATGAAGACGAATATAAAGTTTGGCAAGAAATAGCAGATAAATATTGGCCGGGAGGGCTGACATTAGTTTTGCCAGCGAGTGAACGTCTACCCAAAGTTATGAACCCGATTGACCCGACAACAATTGGCATCCGAGTCCCAAACAGTGCGATCGCTCAAACTATTTTGGCGCAAACAGGCCCTCTTGCCACCACTAGCGCTAATTTTTCTGGTCAGCCACCTTTGCAAACGATGGCAGAAATTGAGAATCAGTTTCCCAAAGTTTTGACTCTAGCAACAACAGAATATGAGGGTGAAATGCTGGGAATGGGTGTACCTTCCACCGTTGCTAAATGGACAGGGATAAATTGGCAGATTTTGCGACAAGGTGCGATCGAGTTAGAGATTTCGAGTGATAACCAGATATAGGTAGCTATAATGTTGTTTTCCTGATTTTAACAACAGATAAATCTGGAACTTTCGTTTGCCCTGTTGTGATCAATTAACAAGTTAATAATTGCCAGATTATGAATTGGAGCAACTGGATATATCTAGGAGCAGGAATTGCACTAGGTATGGTTTTTCGTCAGTTATTTGTGCGTTCGTCTAATGTTTCATCTAGCTCATCCCCAGTAGCACCATCAGATCAACAGGATATGCCACCAATATCGCAACAGTTACAGCAAACGCAGCTGGCATACCTGATGGCAAGGGAAATGAGCCAGTTTAAAGCTGGTTTTTTAGCACGGACTACTCATGAATTGCGATCGCCCCTCAATGGTCTGATTGGCTTGCAACAGTTAATTTTGTCCGATTTGTGTGAAGATCCAGCTGAGGAGCGAGAATTTATTGCCCAAGCTCACGAGCGAACGCTGAAACTGCTGAAGCTGATGGATGAAATTCTCAACGTTGCGAGAACTGAACATGGTACTAATAAATTAGATATTCAGCCTAGACCCTTAGCCCAAATTTTGGAAGAGGTTCATAAATTAACTTATATGCTGGCGGCAAATCGCAATTTTCCCTTGCAATTGTTACCCGCCGACCCAGACATTTATGTTTTGGCAGATAACCTCTGGCTCTGCCAAATATTGATAAGTTTAATAGACACTGCCATTACTCAGATGGAGGAAGGCAGTATCTGTATTTCTAGCAGCACCTTACCTACAAATAATTTTGTAAACATTTGGCTGGATCTACCAACCCATGCCATACCTTGGAACGAGCCGATTGATTTACTCAAATCTGAAGATCAACTGAGTCAGATTGACCAAGAAAACGCTGCTCTTTCCCCAGGAATGAGGCTATTAATCAATCAAACTCTGGTGGAAGTTATGGGAGGAAAGTTAGAAATTCTACCCTTGACCATTGCAAAGGAAGCACCCCAGCAGCTTACCAGACTACAAATTTCTATCCCCCTAGTGATTCCTGAAGCTGAACTTCTGTAGCAGTAACGAAAGCAGCGTTAGCTAGGTTGTGTAACACCATCGTAGTGGTGGTGTTGGGTTGAAAACCAATCTTTTCGTAGAAACCCTGCTGGTGAGTAGTCATCAGGTAAACGCGCTCAACCCACCTCATGCGGGGATGAGTCAAAACGGTTTCTACTAACTTACTTCCCAACCCACTACTTTGATACTCTGGATGAATCACAACATCCCAAATTGTGGCGCGATATATGCCATCAGATGTTGCTCTAGCAAAGCCAATGAGGCGATCGCTATCCCAGACGGAAATCACTGGTTCACTGTTGGCAATGGCTATACCTAAATCTTCAATACTCCGTCCCTTTGCCCAGAAAGCTGAAACGTTTAACAGTTCTTGCAGTTGGTAAAGGTCAATTTCAGACTTGCGATCGCTAAATTGAATCTGATGATCGTTCATGTATGGCACCACTTTTGGCAGTATATTTGCTATTTCTAAGTCATATTTTGCTAGAAATTGCTGAATACGTATATCTATATGCAACGATTTGAAGATTTAATGACAAATCCACTTCCACAGAGGATGAGTTGGCCCCTGTTGACGTATTCGAGAAACTTGTTTTTCTAAACGTTGTTTTTCTTGCTGTGGTAGTCCGAGTAAGATATTCCGACTTTGCCAAACTAAAACAGCAGCTGTCATCCCGACACAAAAGGCTAAACCAAAGGTAGACAGTGGATTGTAGAAAAGCCCATATCGCACCGCCACCCAGGTAAAATATTGCTGCCACAGAGAAATTTCTGCACGTAGACCCCACAATGAAGCAGGGGCAACAGTGAGCCATAAACAGCCCACAAACAGCCATCTCCCATATATTGTCAACTTATGTAATCTTTCTACTTGTTGAGTAAAGGATGGGTCAGTTGTCATTTGTCATTTGTCCTTTGTCATTTGTCATTTGCTAAAGACTAATGCCCAATGCCCAATACTCAATGACTAATTACCCGCAGATGTATCAATCGATTCATCAGTGACTACCAGACTTGTTTCACCGTTGCGCTCTCGCCACAAAGTTAGAAGAGTACTAGCGATGAAAATACTTGAATAAGCCCCGGCTGTAAAGCCAATAATTAAAGCTAAGGCAAAGTTTTTCAGTGTCTCGCCACCAAACAGAAATATCGCAAACAATGACAGCATCGTGGTTAAAGTCGTGTTGATAGACCTTGCTAGGGTTTGGTTTACCGCATCATCCACAATGTCAGCAATTGGTCGATTGGGATTAATTTTCAGGGTTTCCCGAATGCGATCGTAAATCACCACCGTATCGTTGACTGAAAAACCTGTAATTGTCAGTAGAGCAACGATGAACAGGCTATCTACTTCAGTACCTAGTACTAAACCAAAAATCGAAAAAATTCCTGCCGTGATTAAGACATCATGCAATAGTGCAACGATCGCAAACAATGCATAATCCAACTGAAACCGGAAGCTCAAGTAGATTATTATACCTGCAAAGGAAACTATTAGAGCTATTACCCCAGACCGAAACAGTTCTGCTCCCAGAGTAGGGCCAACGGTGTCAAATTGATTTTTTTGTTCGTCAAAAGTACCGACTTTTTCACTTAAGACATTTTGTAAATTAGTACGCTGTTCGCGATCCAAGTTTTTTGTGCGAATTGATATACCATTTTGTCCACCTGTATCTCTGTCGGTGACAATTTGGATGCTGCTATCGCCCAACCCTTGTTCTTTAGCTACTTCCCGAACGACATTGATATCAATTGGCTGGTCGCAGTTACCGGGTTTGGTACAATCTCGTTCAAACTGCAATCGTGTACCACCAACAAAATCTAAACTGGGACGTAGGGGTGCTTTGATAGTCGGGTTTTGCCAAGAAATCACCATTGAAATGATCCCAGCGAGAATGACAGCACCAGAAATAGCCCACCAAAGCGATCGCGATTTGTTAATACTCAGTTTCATTAAGCCACCTCTGCCTTATTTGATGTTGGCAGGTTCGGAGAGAAAAGTTCTGGTTTCTTGAATGCGGGAATTGTAATTGCTAAAAACATTAAGGTGCGACTACAGGTAACTGCTGTAAACATACTCACCATTACACCCAAAGCCAAAGTTAGGGCGAAGCCTTTTACCAAACCAGCCCCTAGCCAGAATAGTGCAGCACAGGCAATAAGTGTAGTCACGTTGCCGTCTAGAATACTGGAAAAGGCGCGGTAAAAACCAGATTCGACGGAACGATATAGGCTTTTGCCCGCTTGCAATTCTTCCCGCGTCCGCTCAAAAATTAGCACATTTGCATCTACCGCCATCCCAATACTGAGGATGAATCCGGCAATTCCTGGTAGGGTCAGGGTGACACCCAATAAAGCAAAGCTAGCCCAGGTAAGCAATGCGTAGATTAATAATGCGACATCGGCAATCAGTCCTGGTAGTCTATAGTACACCACCATAAATATTAATACTAAAGTCAGACCACCTAGACCAGCGTAGATACTACTAGTGATGCTGTCTTTACCCAAGGTTGCTCCAACAGTGCGGATTTCGGCGATTTCTACTGGTACGGGCAATGCACCACCTCGTAGCTGCACACCTAAGTCATTAGCTTGTTGTGCGGTAAACCGTCCTGTAATCACCGCAGCGCCACCAGTAATACCAGTGGCGGCAAATTCTATACCTACGGTAGGAGCGCTAATCAGTTCATTGTCCAGAAAAACACCAATGCTCCGCCCAGTACCGGCGAGATTTTTCGTCAAATTGGCAAACAGTTCACCACCCTGTTGGTCGAAGCGAATGGCAACATTCCAGTTGTCGCCTTGAGTGGGTTCGCCATAAGCATCCTTGAGGTATTTGCCAATTAGTGGTGGATTAGTGCTTTCAAACAATTCTGCGATCGCTTGATTGCTGTTCTGTAAATCTTCTTGATTCTTGACAATTGCTGCTTTGTCGGTACTTTTTCTTAACTCTTCTTGCTTAAATTTCAATTCGGCTCTAGATGCTTGGAAAGCAAGCAGTTGGGTTTCTGTATTCGGCTTTTGTGTCCGAAATTCTAACTGCGCTGTACCCCCTAGCACCCGTTCAGCTTGCTCTGGATCATTAACTCCTGGTAGTTGCACCAATATTTTATCTGTGCCGACTGTTTGGATCACAGGTTCAGAAACACCCAAACCATTAATCCGTCCTTCGACAACTTTCTTCACACCTTCCAATTCTCGTTCGGTAATTTGGGGAATTTCCGCTGATGGTTTCACCTGAATTGTGAGCTGTGAGCCTCCGCGCAAGTCCAGTCCAAGAGGTATCGGAATTGTGGCAATCACCGTAATAGCGGCGATTATCAGGACTAAAATCAAAATTAATAGCGATCGCTGTCTTTGCATACCATAACTCGCAACTGACAAAGGCTATAATAGCGCTCTTTTATGGAGTTATGAATGGAAAGTGGGGAGTGGGGAGCGGGGGAAGAGTGGGAAGTTGGGAAGCTTTTTATAATCTCCCGACACTCCCTCATCTCCCTCCTCTTCCCTACTCCCCACTCCCTATTCCCTACTCCCTAAACCCGCAACGCCACCATTTTTTCCACAGCTTCCACGATTTGCTCTGGTTGGATGATTGTTAGTCGTTCCAGATTACCGTTGTAAGGTGTGGGAATATCTTGAGAAGAAAGCCGTAGTACTGGTGCATCCAATTCATCAAATAAGCGATCGTTTATTGAGGCGATGACTTCTGCTCCAATACCCGCAGTTCGCATGGATTCTTCCACAACAATGACTTTATGGGTTTTTCTTATTGATGCACCAATGGTATCAAAATCTAATGGTTTGAGGGATATTAAATCGATAACTTCTGGATCGTATCCTTGTTTTTCAAGAGTTTTTACAGCTTGCAACACATGATGCCGCATTCGCGAATAAGTAATAATTGTGACATCTTTACCCTCACGCACAATTTCTGCTTTATCCAGAGGTAGCAAGTATTCTTCCTCTGGTAAATCTTCTTTCAAGTTGTAAAGTAAAACGTGTTCAAAGAACAACACTGGATTATCATCGCGAATAGCGGATTTTAGTAGACCTTTAGCGTTTCTTGGTGTAGAGCAAGCAACAATCTTCAACCCTGGCACAGCTTGGAAGTAAGTTTCTAGTCGCTGGGAATGTTCTGCGCCTAGCTGTCGTCCGACACCTCCAGGGCCGCGAATTACCATCGGAATTTTAAAGTTACCGCCAGAAGTATAACGCAGCATCCCAGCGTTGTTGGATATTTGGTTGAAGGCGAGCAATAAAAAGCCCATATTCATACCTTCAATGATGGGACGTAACCCAGTCATTGCGGCTCCCACGGCCATCCCAGTAAAGCTATTTTCCGCGATGGGGGTGTCTAGAATGCGGAGTTCGCCATATTTTTGGTACAGGTCTTTGGTAACTTTATAGGAACCGCCATAGTGTCCTACATCTTCACCGAGAACGAATACGCTGGAGTCACGTGCCATTTCTTCATCAATGGCTTCCCGTAAGGCGTTGAAGAATAGTGTTTCTGCCATTTAGACCTTTTTGTACGATTATGGTTTTAGAATTTTATCGTGCTGCTGTCGCAAATACGGTGAGCGATCGCACTAGTTAGAGATTAGGTTGTTTGAACGATCCTCTTCATTGGAGTAAGAATATAAGAAACGTGAAGCCAAATAAAACGCAAAACTTTAACTCCGTAACAGAGGCGGAATGGACAACTGATTCTCAGATATATAGCTGCTGTTGCATTCCGTCAAGCTTAACGCATCAATACTTGAGAAAAATTATGTTACGAAAATCACTAACGCACCCTAGATTAGGAGTTGCAAATTCATAAATCCACATACCTAAGTTAGATTTTATAGGTTTTAGGACTTACGCATTGACAATCGCATCCCTAAAACACCCGCTCAAAAGGTTTTTTCCGATAACGCCGATAAATATCAAAATCACTGTCCAAAGTAGCATAGGCGTAGCCCGCCGCAGGCATCGCAGCAATATCTAAGAGTTCCGAAATGACGATCAAGGATAAATCTGCAAAATCCCCTGGTAAATCTCTAAACTGAGTATTCAACTCAGCAATGCGCGAAAAATCTTGCGGTAATGTTTGCAATACACGTATGACAAGTATAAAGCGGATTAATTAAATTTTGAATTTCGCACCAGCCAAACCCAAAATACCAAAATCTCACACCCAGACACCAAAACACAAATCTGTGCCTCTGCGCCTCTGCGTGAGATTTCTAAATTCTTGCTCAATCGCTCACCTTACTTTAACCATCGCGCTGCATCTTTGGCATGATAAGTCAAAATCAAGTCTGCACCAGCCCGTTTAAACCCGGTTAAAGTTTCCATAACCACCCTTTCCTCATCAATCCAGCCATTGAGCGCCGCAGCTTTCACCATCGAATACTCACCGGAAACATTGTAAGCCGCAACTGGTAAGTTACTCGCTTCCTTTACACGCCAGATAATATCCATATATGCCAAGGCTGGTTTAACCATGAGCATATCAGCACCTTCAGCGATATCCAATTCAATCTCTTTAATTGCTTCGCGGGCGTTACCTGGGTCCATTTGGTAAGTCCTTCTGTCCCCAAATTGTGGTGTCGAGTCTGCTGCATCTCGAAATGGGCCATAATAACCTGAAGCATATTTAGCAGCGTAAGACAAGATCGGCGTGTCTTGAAATCCTGCTTCATCCAAACCCTGACGAATTGCTTGCACAAACCCATCCATCATCCCAGAAGGAGCGATGATATCGGCACCAGCTTTCGCTTGAGAAACCGCTGTTTTCTTCAACAATTCTAGAGTTGGGTCATTTAAAACTCGTCCTGTTAAATCACCAACTTGTAAATAACCACAATGACCGTGGCTGGTGTACTCACATAAACAAGTATCAGCAATTACAATCAAATCTGGCACTGCTGCTTTTACCGCCGTCGCCGCTTTCTGGACGATACCGCAATCATGCCAAGCGCCAGTGGCATCCACATCTTTATCAGCCGGAATCCCAAATAAAATAATAGAAGGAATTCCTAAGTCATAAACTTCTTTTGCTTCTTCAACAATTTTATCTACCGAAAGTTGGTAGACACCGGGCATGGATTTCACCTCGTTAGCGATTCCCTCACCTGGTACGGCAAATAATGGGTAGATTAAATCGCTTGTTGTTAAAACAGTTTCACGAACCATCCGGCGCAGTTGGGGATGAGTACGCAGACGACGGGGACGATGTGTAGGAAACATAAAATTTTATGAAGAAAAACAACGCAATTGGACACAAAACAAAGCGTCACAAAAGCAGGCTAAAATTTTCCTGCCGTCAGACAGACTACAAACAGTGCTTAACTGTCCTTTGCCCTACTCTTAATCAAGTTGTGGGGCAATTTTGTATTCTACAGCTTGGTTGCATCTATCCGACGGGCTGGAAAAAAAACAACATAGTAAGCAATTCAAAATTCAGAATGGTTAAGGCTGTCTATTGGCAAAATTTTGGCGAATTGAGGGTTGAAATTTAAACGCAAAGTGGCGCAGAGGTAGACGCAGAGGCACGCAG
>JBGTMK010000435.1:0-11710 GCA_041743605.1 Nostoc sp. | reverse complement strand
TAATGGTAAGTGCCTGAAAATTTTGCAGGGACATAACAGTTGGGTAAGGTCAGTTGCATTTAGTCCCGATGGTCAAATTTTAGCTAGTGGCAGTGACGACCAAACCGTGAAATTATGGGATATCCGTAATGGTAAATGCCTGAAAACCTTGCAGGGACATACCAATCGGGTATGGTCGGTTGCATTTAGTCCCAATAGTCAAATTTTGGCTAGCGGTGGTGACGACCAAACAGTGAAGTTATGGGATGCCCACACAGGAGAATGTCTAACAACCTTGCAGGGGCATAGTAATCGGGTAATGTCTGTTGCCTTCAGTCCCGATGGTAAAACTTTAGCTAGTGGCAGTGAAAACCAAACAGTGAAGTTATGGAATGTCGATAATGGTAAGTCCTTGACAACCTTGCAGGGGCATAGCAATCGGGTAAGATCAGTTGCCTTCAGTCCCGATGGTGAGACTTTGGCTAGTGGCAGTGAAAAGCAAACAGTGAAATTATGGGATGTCCGTAACGATAAGTTACTCAGAATTTTACAGGGGCATAACAGTTGGGTACGGTCAATTGCCTTCAGTCCTGATGGTCAAATTTTAGCTAGCGGCAGTGAAAAGCAAACAATTAAATTATGGGATGTTCACACGGGGCAATGTCTCAAAAAATTGCAGGAACATACCAATCGAATTCGGTCAGTTGCTTTTAGTCCCAATGGTGAAATTTTAGCTAGTGCCAGTGACGACCAAACGGTGAAAATATGGGATATCTACACAGGAAAATGTCTCCAAACCTTAAAAGGGCATACCAGTTGGGTAAGATCAGTTGCCTTTAGTCCCGACGGTCAAACTTTAGCTAGTGGCAGTGAAAACCAAAGAGTGAGGTTATGGAATATCTATACAGGAGAATGCATCCAAGTTTTGGAAGGACATAGCAATCGGATCAGATCAGTTACTTTTAGCCCAGATGGTCAGACTTTAGCTAGTGGCAGTGATGACCAAACAATTAAATTATGGGATGTTTACATGGGCAAGTGCTTCACAACCTTGCAAGAACATACTAATCGAGTCTGGTCAGTTGCCTTCAGTCCCAATGGTCAAATTTTAGCTAGTGCTAGTGAAGACCAAACAGTAAAATTATGGGATGTCTATAATGGCAAGTGCCTTAAAACCTTGCATCGGGCTAATTGGGTAAAGTCAGTTGCCTTTAGTCCCGATGGTCAAACCCTGATTTGTGGTAGCCAAGATGAGACAATTAAACTTTGGGATGTCTCGACGGGTGAGTGTGTAAGAACATTGCGATCGCCACGACCTTACGAAAAAATGAATATCACCGGGGTTACAGGGTTAACAACAGCGCAGTTAGTGACGCTAAAAGCTTTAGGAGCGGTGGAAGATGGAGAGCCAAAATAAAAGGTAAAAGAATGAATTTTGCCTTTTTCCTTCATCCTTTTACCTTTTTTATGTACCTGATGCTTATTTCATGTTAGCCCGTGCGTCCTTCACTGCGGCAAAGAAAAATAATCCTGTGAGTGGAATGCTCAATACCAGGATAATTGCCGTGGCTGTGACACCAAAATCTGGTTGTCCATAACTGAGTTCAAAAATCGAACCGACAGCCGCGATCGCACTTACACAAGAACCACCCAGAAATAAACCGCTTTTTGGAGTTAAATACACTACTAGCCCCCCTATACTATTGGTTTCACCGCTTGATACGAGAAGCCATTTTTAGATAGCTCCTGGGCTAAAGTCAAGGAGTTTTCTACACGGTCTACAAATACCACGCCGTTGAGGTGATCCATCTCGTGCTGAATGCAGCGTCCTAGGAGGTCATTAGCCTTTAATGTCCGGGGACGACCGTATTCGTCTTTATAGGCAATTTCCACGAGTTCAGGACGCTTCACGTCTAAATATACGTTAGGGATACTCAAGCATCCTTCTTGGGCAACAGAGATGTCGCGGCTGACTTGTTTAATGATGGGGTTAATCAAAACCAAAGGCTGATTAGCTGCATTCTCTGGTTCCAAGTCAATGACAATTAGTTGTTTGTGAATTCCTACTTGGGGTGCAGCCAAACCAATGCCATCCTTGCTGTACATAGTTTGCAGCATTTCGCGCACTATTTGGCGAAGTTCCTCATCAACTTTAGCAATCCGCTTTGCAGCTTGACGCAGCACGCGATCGCCTAAATAATGAAGCTCCAAAGGTGGATTTTTTAACTTTTTTTTCTCTACAGCAATTTCAGAGGGCATGAGTCTTGATGGCTAGATGGTGAAAATTCCTACTATTTTAATTCTATCAAGTTGGGGAATGGGGAGTGGGGAGTGGGGAGTGGGGAATTGGGAGTGGGGAATTGGGAGTGGGGAGTGGGGAATTGGGAATTGGGAATTGGGAGTGGGGAATTGGGAATTGGGAATTGGGAATTGGGAATTGGGAATTGGGAACTATGAATTACGAATTACGAATTACGAATTACGAATTACGAATTATTGACTGGGGTGATCTGTGTTTAAATTTCTTACGAAACTTGACTATCTGCTCAAAGAAACTTTCCTTGGTTTATTGCGGGGAGGTTGGATGAATTGGGCAGCTGTAAGTACTGTGACGGTGTTACTGTTTTTATTTGGCTTGAGTTTGCAAACCTCTTGGCAAGTTGAAAAACTCCTTTATCAGTTTGGTAGCCAGCTAGAAGTATCAGTTTATCTCGAACCGGATACGCAAATTGCAAGTATTGAGCCACTGATCGCAAAAATGCCAGAAGTGGCGGCCATACAAAGCATTACCAAAGAGGAAGCTTGGACTAAGTTAGTTAAGGAAATGAGAATTTCTGATATTGAGGGTGCTACCCAGCAGCTAGGTGAGAATCCTCTGGTTGATGAGATGAAGGTGAAAGCACGTAATTCTGAAGTTGTGCCAAATTTAGCAACGCAGTTAGCTAAGTTACCGGGAGTTGAGACGGTGAAGTATGTGGATGAAGCAGTTAAACGCATTGCTCAGTTGCACCAAGGTCTGAACTGGATTACTTTAACAATTACGATTATTCTGACTTTAACAGCGATCGCAGTCACTACCACCACAATTAGGCTGATTGTCACGGCGCGACGCCAAGAAATTGAAATTATGCAACTTGTGGGAGCAACTTCTGCTTGGATTTACCTCCCGTTTATTTTACAAGGAATTGCCTTTGGCTTAGTTGGTGGTGCGATCGCTTGGAGTTTCATTTCTATGATTCAACAGTTTCTCGGTAAGTTGCTACTCAATCAACCTGAGTTTATCCAAGTCATCACCAACAGAGTGCAACTCACTCCAGCAGAAATTTTATTATTGCCCCTGATTCTTTTAAGTTTCGGTGCAGCTGTAGGATTAATGGGAAGCTTATTTGCTGTCCAACGTTTTGCTAAAGGATAATCCTTTGTCATTGGTCATTTGTCATTTGTCATTTGTCATTTGTCATTTGTCATTTGTCATTTGTCATTTGTCATTTGTCATTTGTCATTTGTCATTGGTCATTTGTCCTTTGAACTTCGACCTCTGAACTCGACATTTTCAAAATTTTAAAAGAATAACTGAAATTTTGCTTGAACGAATATGAAATTAAATCTATATCCCTATTCTGTCATTCTCCGAAAACATTTGCATTTTCTAAAATCTAGAGCTTTTGTATGACAAGCAATCGCGCGATTATTTTCTAATAACAAATACAAGGCTATTTTTTCTAATAGTATAGCTTGTATTGACTGCCTCATGAGGCTTATAGCGATCGCCCTCCCAGAAAGTGACAGAAAAGGGATATATCAACTTAACAGGGCTAATCAAATGACAAATGACAAATAACAAATGACAAAGGACTAATGACAAATGACAAAATCACAATGGGAATGTTTTTTGCAGAATCTCGGTGTTTGGGAAGGTTCATTTAGCAATTTTTCTCCCCAAGGGACACTTCTAAACGATACTCCTAGCCGTCTTTCTCTAAAAGGTTTGAACAATAACCAGACAGTGCGCTTAACTCTGCACCGTTCTGGAAAAGATGATTTAGTTAAAGAATATAGTTCTCTGGGGCGGAGTCTGCTATTTTTTGAAAATGGTTCATTTTCTGAAGGTTTAATTCAGTTAGGGCCATTTTCCGAATTTGGTGGAGAACTCGCCTTTGTTCATGAAAATCGCCGCTTGCGTCTGGTGCAACTGTTTGATAATACCGGTCAGCTAAAGGAACTGATCTTAATTCGAGAACATCTAGCTGGAACCCCAGCAGCAGAACGTCCACCTTTGGAGATCAATGATTTGTTGGGAGAATGGCAAGGTCAAGCAGTGACAATATATCCAGATTGGCGATCGCCTGATACTTACTCTACAACCTTAAAATTACAACTAGATGATACTGGGCGATTAACTCAAAGTACCTCTTTTGCAGAACGTACAATTACCTCAATTGCTACCATCAAAGGCACTATTGTTCTCTTTGATCAAGACCCCCAAAAGCAGGTGCAAGTATTATTTTTACCAGATGGGGCTTCTGCAACTTCACCTCTCAAGGTGCAGTTACGTCAACCATTTTTTCTGGAAGTGGGTTGGTTAATTCAGCCAAACCTGCGCCAGCGGATGATTCGTAGCTACAACGAGAAAGGCGAATGGGTTAGTCTGACGTTAGTTACCGAAGAAAGGGTTTGACCAAAAAACTTTATTTATGCGTACTCAAATAGCTGTAGTTGCGATCGCAGTCATCTTAATAGCTGGAGAAAATCTAGAGGCTGTTGCAGACTCGCAATCCTCTATTAACAATGGTACTGGTAATATTGTTCCACCAGAACCGACATTACAGATAGAGAGAGGGTACGCAAAATATGGTGATTATATAGGCTCGAATCCAGAAGATGCCGAGTCTGTTGAGTTTTCCCAGAGAATTGTCAAAGATATCCAGATTCGTTTTACTAATGACAAAGATCAGTTGCTCGATGACAAAGGTCAGCCGATCAAAGGACGTACTCAGAAGGATTTTATCATTGGTCTGCTGAAACTCAAACCTGGTCAGGTATTCCGCGAAGATTTACTAAAAGCAGACTTGCAACGATTGCGGAGATTAGAGTCATTTAATGAAGTCAATGTTTATCGAGAAGAAGATCCTAAAAGCGTTAACATCATCTATGAAATCAAAGAGCGTAGCTTCCCTTCTCTAATCCTAGGAGGCGGTAGTAACGAGGATGTTGGGCTATACGGTCGGGTGGGTTATAAAGATGAAAATATTAGTGGTCTTAACGATAAATTAGATACAACTTTGCAAATCAGCGGTAAAGATGTCCAGTTTAATGGTCAGTTTACTAGTCGTTATCGTCCTGAAGAACCAAATCGCTTAGGTTACAGCATCAGAGGTTTTCGGAGTCGAAATATATCGGGAACCTTCAACGACGATATCAAATTGTCTAACGGTGACAGAGTGCGCGAGGGAAGGTTTGGCGGTTCTGTGGGAGTTTTACGATCTTTTGATGAGTGGGACGCAGCTATAAGTCTTAACTATACGAGGATTAGCCTACGCGATCAAGAATATAACGTTGCCCAGGTGGATAGATTAGGGAGTCCTTTATCTGTCAGCGGTACTGGCATTGATGACTTATTTACATTATCCTTTGCTGTATCCAGAGATCAACGCGATCGCCGAGAAAATCCGACTCAAGGATCAATTCTCACCTTCAGCACAGAACAAGCGATTCCGATTGGACTGGGTAATATTTCCAGCAACCGCCTACAGGGAGATTATATTCAGTATTTACCAGTCAGTTGGATAGGGAATGGTAGACCAACGGACAATCCAGAAATGTTGGCGATTAATTTACAAATTGGTACGACTATTGGAGACTTTCCACCAGCCGATGCTTTTAATATTGGTGGGCTAGATTCTGTTAGGGGTTACGGTTATGGAAAAGTAGCCAGTGGTCGGAGTTATGGTTTAGCTTCTTTGGAATATCGTTTCCCAATTCTTCAATCAATCGGAGGAGTTCTTTTTGCTGACCTCGCCTCAGATTTTGGGTCTAGCGAAACTGTGCTAGGAGAACCAGGAGTGCTACGAGATAAACCTGGAAGTGGCTTTGGTTACGGCTTAGGATTGCGAGTCAAGTCATCCTTTGGGCTGATTCGAGGCGACTTAGGAATTAGCGATCAAGGAGAAGTTAGATTTGAAGTTACTACAGGTCAGCGATTTTAATAGTATGACTAGTTTACAAGTTGTGAACGAAGGGTTTTCACACGTCACGATTATTGATGTTAGCGCCTTGGTTTCTGGAAACAATTTCGATGTAGAAGTGAAACCGATTGAATTAGATAAAATCGTGGCGAATGATCATAATATAAACGATCGCTATCATAGGGCAATACAGTTCAGAATGAGCCACAAAACCCTCATGTAGAGACGCAATTTATCGCGTCTTCAAAAACTCAGTACTCTTAATACCCAGTCCCTAATCCTTAATCCCCAGTCCCTTTTACTGGCAGACTGACAATGAATGTTGCCCCCTGTCCAATTCCTGCACTTTCGGCAGAGACTGTACCACCGTGTAATTCTACCAAATGACGGACGATCGCTAACCCTAATCCTAATCCGCCATGCGATCGCGTGCTGGAACTATCAGCTTGACGAAAGCGTTCAAACACATGGGGCAAGAATTCGGCAGCAATTCCCCCTCCCGTATCACTCACCCGAATTTGCACGTAAGATTCAATCCCCTCTAATTGCACATCAACTCTTCCGCCCTTGGGTGTAAACTTGACGGCGTTGGAGAGCAAATTCCACACAACCTGTTGCAAGCGGTTAGCATCACCCACAACTACCTCTACTTTTGGGTCAAATTTACAGTTAATGGTAATCTCTTTGGCTTGGGCTGCTGGGTACACAGTATCGATTGCCGCCTCTATAAGTGGTACAAGTTTTACCCGATCCATACTTAGATGGAGTGTACCTTTAATAATTCGTGACACATCTAAGACATCTTCGATCAATTGCGTCAGGGATCTAGTGTTGCGCTCAATTGTCTCAAGTGCCCTACCAGTAGTAATCTCATTAAAATTGCGAACCCTAAGCAGCTGTGTCCAGCCTAGTATCGCATTTAGTGGTGTACGGAGTTCGTGGGAGAGTGTGGCCAGAAACTCATCCTTCATCCGGTTAGCAGTTTCTGCATCGGCGCGTGCTGCTTGTTCGCGCTCAAGGAGTAATTCGCGTTCTTGCTCTGCTTGCTTGCGATCGGTAATATCAATCATGAATCCATGCAGTAGCTGCGGCCCATTGTCATCCCGCACCACATTCACAATGTCATACAGCCAAACTACTCTGCCATCAGCAGCCAACATTCTGTATTCAAATTCGTAATTATTCAGTAACAGCGAAGATTCATAACAATACTGGATAACCCACTCCCGATCTTCTGGATGTATATGTTTTGCCCAGAAATCATCGGTGTACCAGTCTGACAATGGATAGCCCAGAATCTCAAAGGTTTGCGGCCCTACATAAGTAAAATTCCCGGTAGTGGCATTTACCTCCCAAGGAATAATGCGGACTTTTTCGGTCAGCGTCTTTAACCGTTTCTCGCTCTGTTTGAGAGCGGCTTCTGCTAACTTGTGAAGTGTAATATCTGTAATTAGGGCAACAAATCCTGCAACTTTTCCCTGCTGACTAAACTGGGGAATGTAAGTAACATTCATGTAATGGTTTGTGCCATCTTTATGAGGTAATTGGGTTTCGTAAGTTACTTGCTCTCCTGAAAGTACTACTTCTACATAAGGAAGAATTGATTGATAAACCGACTCTCCCAAAATTTCTCTAATGTGTTTACCAGAAATTTCGGAAGCAGGAAGCCCAAACCAATCTTCATATCCCTTGTTATTAAAGCGATAACGCTGCTCACTATCAACATAGGAAATCTGGACAGGTACAGCATTTGTAATTAGGCGCAGTTCATCTTCTCGTT
Source organism: Nostoc sp. (assembly GCA_041743605.1). GTDB lineage: Bacteria > Cyanobacteriota > Cyanobacteriia > Cyanobacteriales > Nostocaceae > Nostoc. The sequence goes on along the minus strand of JBGTMK010000435.1, from coordinate 3,766 downwards.
GACGCAGTGCTGTTTCTGCCCTTTTCTGCTCTGTGATGTCGCGTTGAGTTCCCCATGCTCTAACTAAAAGCCCATTTTCGACAACTCCCACCAAATTATTCAAAAAATATTTAGAATTACCTTGCTTATCTATTTCATGGGACTCAGCATCAATTAGTCGGTAGTTAGAACGGATAAAATTACGCAGGTATGTAATATTATGTGGATCGGAGGCAACAAGAAAGTCTCCTAGTCTGACGCCAATAATTTCCTTAGCACTAGAACAGCCATACATCTGTGCCATCACATTGTTGCATTCTGCTAAGTAAACATATTGGTAAAAATGTTGAATTTGTTCATCTTCTGGACAATCGGCTGAAATTGGTACTTCTAGTTCGATGCACCAAATACCTTCTGAACTCTGCTCTAAAAAAGCGCGGTAACGTTCTTCGCTTTTGGAAAGGGCAAGCTCTGCTTGTTTGCGTTGACTTAAATCAAGTACAAAAGAGATAATCTCGTTAGGATTATTTTCTAACAAAGCAGAACTTAACAGGATAGGAACGCGACTGTTATCTTTGCGAATATATTCGTTCTCAAAGGGCTGACATATACCTTTGGTTGTGAGTTCTACATTAGCATTGTTGTTAGCTTCAATATATTCTGGTGGTATCATGTCGCGCCATCGGACTCGCCCTGCTTGCAAATCCTCCTGGGAATAACCTACCATTCGTAAAAAAGCATCATTAGCCTCTGCGTAGGCGTAGCCCGCCGTAGGCATCGCTCCATCCATATTGGCTACAATTACCCCAATAATGTTGGACTCTATCAACTTTCTAAACCTTGCCTCACTCACCTGTAGCTTCTGCAAACTCGTTTGAAGATGTTGTTTGGCAGTGCGTAACTCTGAGTTCAGCAAGTTAATAATTGTTGTCACCAGCACAAACAAGCCTAACCGCAATATGCTGTCTAGATTCGCAACCAGGAGCGAAAACACTGGCTCTAAGAAAAAGTAGCTGACGGCTAAAGTAGATAAAGCAGTCGCCAGCAACCCTGCTTCCATGCCGCCATACCAGGCACTAACCGCCACGGCAGCAAAAAACAGCAGGAAAATACTTGATTTCAGTAGTGGCTGTAGCAATAGTGTCAGTAGCAATACGCTACCAACAGCCAATAGTGCCACAGCATAGGGTGCTAGAAGGGAACGTGTTCCTTTCAATTTAGCTTCTCCTTATATGCAGCTAGCTAAAGGATTATTCCCAAAATCAGCTAGAAAATGCGTAGGCGTCTTGTCGTAGACATCGCTCAACATCTATTATGCATCGAAAAAATACACACCTAAGCAGTTGCTTGCTGCGAATCTATCTAAAGTAGTAAAACAGAGTTTTAGCAAAGGTTGAATAAGCTGATAATTGTCGCTCTAATTATATATGTTTTATTTTTGAGTCTCCGTCAAAAAGTATAGATTTATTAAGTTTTGAAATTAATTCCCTTGAGTATATAAGTCATCATTTCACCTTTACCTTTCACCTGAATTAAACCTCGTTTTTCCAATAAGTATTTATCCTTTAAAAGCTGATAACTTGCTTCACAAACCTGGATACTACCTGCAATACCATGGGATTCCATTCTACTTGCCGTATTGACTGTATCTCCCCAAAGGTCGTAGGCAAACTTTTTCAGCCCGATCACCCCTGCGACTACTGGCCCTGTACTAATGCCAACGCGGATGCAAAAGGATTGGTTATTTTCTTCGTTAAATGTAGCTACAGCCTTTTGCATATCCAAGGCCATATTAGCGATTGCTGGAGCATGATTGTTAGACTGATTTGGCAACCCTGCAACAGCCATATATGCATCGCCAATAGTTTTAATTTTCTCTACCCCATGACGTTCTGCCAATTGGTCAAACAAACAGAATATTGTATTTAATAGCTCGACTAATTCCGCAGGAGATGTACGACTTGAAAGCTCTGTAAAGCCAACAATATCGGCAAATAGCACCGTAACTTCCAAAAAGCTATCGGCAATAGTTGTCGGCTGTTGTTTTAATTGTTCTGCAATCATCTCTGGCAGAATATTTAGTAGTAGCCGTTCTGATTTGTACTGCGCTAGTTCCATTGCTTTGCGGGCATAAAATTCTTTTTTTCGCAAGCGCTCGTATAAATAGACAGAGAAGACACAAATTATGCAAGTCCAAAAGAAATATAAACCCTGCTCAACGTAAAAAACTGACGGATTTGTTAATTGGGGATTATACAATAAATATAAAATTAAATAGCAAACAATTGTCCCAATTTGTGATATTAAATGTAACCACCATTGCACTGGAATGATTGTAGCCTGAGTGAGAAACATCAGATTCCAGAGATTACTTCTAGGTTCTAGATTATTAAACAGCAAAGCTATATCAACTTGGACAGCACAAGTTACAGACCAGCATAAACTCAAAAAAATTAAGTTTGGGTAACGGCGACCGATAGATGTTTTACATAAACCCCAACAAATGAGTGTGAATACTTCTACTACAAGACCGATTTTAAAAGCATATATTTTGCCTTCTAATTGGGAATTAGCCCAGAGAAAAAAAGCGATTAAAGTCAAGCCAGATACCAACATAATCTGTGCTTGTAATTGCAGCCGTTTCAGCAGAAAAGTCTGTCGCTGTTCTTTGTAAGATTCGGCAAGGTTATTGTTGGTTTGCCGATAGGACATTCCGTGACTAATGAGCGCATCTAGTTGGTTTTTGTCGGAGTTAGTTGGATGAATCATGCACTTTTTGCGTTATTAGTAATCAATGGAGTGGTGGGATAAGGGAGATAAGGGAGATGAGAGAGAATAACTCCTAACTCTTAACTCTTAACCCCTCACTCAGCACTCAGCACTCAGCACTCAGCACTCTCAAATGGCTCGTACCCCTACATTAAATTTTGATCGTGGCACATTAATTTTGCATCCACCACCACGTGGCAAAGGTTGGATGGACTATGCGACGTGGGATGATAGAGTTGAAAAATTCCGCATTCCAGCAATTAGATACCGATCGCTAGTAGAAGCATTACAAGCAGAAGATGTTTATTTTATCGATGAGGCAAAGGAATTCTATCCTGTAGACTTGGTTCCCACTCTGGAAATGGAACCCTATCCCCACCAAACTGAGGCGTTAGCGGCTTGGAAACTGGCGGGTAGGCAGGGGGTTGTTGTGCTGCCCACGGCGGCGGGAAAGACTTATTTGGCGCAAATGGCGATGCAGTCAACACCGCGCACGACACTGATTGTGGTGCCAACCTTGGATTTAATGCATCAATGGTATGCACACCTAGTAGCGGCTTTCCCCGATGCTGAGGTGGGATTGCTGGGAGGTGGTTCGCGGGATAGAACGGCTATCTTAGTTGCAACTTATGATAGTGCAGCAATTCATGCTGAGACGTTGGGAAATCAATATGCGTTGATTGTTTTTGACGAATGTCATCATTTACCCACAGATTTTAATCGGGTTATCGCTGAATATGCGATCGCACCTTATCGCTTGGGACTCTCTGCCACACCAGAACGTACCGATGGTAAACACGCTGACTTAAATATCCTCATTGGTCAAGAAGTATATCGCAAACGCGCCGAAGATTTGGCGGGGAAAGCCTTAGCAGAACATGAAATTGTCCAAATTAAGGTAAAGTTATCGCAACTTGAGCGCGAAAGATACAACCAACTAATTCAAACCCGCAATGACTTTTTGAAGCAATCCAAGATTTCTTTAGGGAGTCTGCAAGGTTGGCAAATGTTCGTCCAA
>JBGTMK010000434.1:0-3617 GCA_041743605.1 Nostoc sp. | reverse complement strand
TCGCGCAAGTTCTGCAAAATTTCAATGCGCTCAATAGAATTAATCTCAGAATGTAAATACCTTACCCGAATACTGTGGTCTTGCAAATATTCTGTTAAATCTTCCGCCATCCGCTTGGTTAATGTAGTAATTAACACTCGTTCTTGGCGATCGGCTCTGTCTTTGATTTCTCCTAACAAATCATCAATTTGTCCTTCTGTGGGACGCACAGAAATTTCTGGATCAACCACCCCAGTTGGTCGAATTACTTGCTCAATTACATGATCTTCAGAAACTTCTATTTCCCAATTTCCGGGAGTTGCGGAAACAAAAATACACTGATTAACCTTTTGCCAAAATTCTTCAGCTTTCAAAGGACGGTTATCAGCAGTACTAGGAAGCCGAAATCCATGTTCAATTAAAACTTTTTTTCTCGCTTGATCGCCGTTATACATCCCGCGAATTTGGGGTACAGTAACGTGAGATTCATCAATAATTAATAGCCAATCTTTAGGAAAATAATCAATTAAACATTCTGGTGATTCTCCAGCTTGTCTTCCTGCTAAGTGACGGGAATAGTTCTCGACACCGTTGCAATAACCGACTTCGCGCAGCATTTCTAGGTCATAGCGTGTACGTTGATCTATGCGTTGCGCTTCTAATAGTTTCCCAGCTTGTTCTAAGTCTAGTTTTTGCTGTTTTAACTCGGCGGCGATGTCGTGACAGGCTCCTTCTAACCGTTCTTCTGGGGTGACAAAGTGACGCGCAGGGTAAACATTCACCGCTTCCAAACTTTTGAGAATTTCCCCTGTCACCGGGTCAATATAGCGAATCGCGTCTATTTCATCACCAAAGAATTCGACGCGAATAATTCGGTCTTCATAAGCTGGGCCAATTTCTAAAACATCACCTCGGACGCGAAACTTTCCTCGGCCCATTTCGATGTCGTTGCGGCTATATTGAACATTTGCCAAATCTCGTAAAACTTGGCGTTGATTTACTTCCATACCTATCTGAAGGGGGATGGCAGCTTTCAGATATTCTGCCGGCATTCCTAAACCGTAGATGCAGCTGATGGAAGCAACGACAATGACATCACGGCGTTCAAACAGCGATCGCGTCGCTGAATGCCGCAACATATCTATTTCATCATTAATCGCCGCTGTTTTTTCAATATAAGTATCGGTAACGGGAATATACGCTTCTGGCTGATAATAATCGTAGTAGCTGACAAAATACTCGACTGCGTTGTTGGGAAAGAAATCTCGCAACTCGTTACAAAGCTGTGCAGCCAGGGTTTTGTTATGCGCCAGAACTAAAGTCGGCTTGCCAATTTTCTCAATAACTGCTGCTACCGAAAATGTCTTACCAGTTCCAGTGGCTCCTAGTAAAGTTTGGTAACGATTGCCTGATTGGATACTAGCAGTTAGTTGTGCGATCGCTTGTGGTTGATCGCCTGTGGGACTAAAGGGAGCTTGAAGACAAAATTCTGTCATACAGTTTTGCTGTAAACCCGATCTCATGGTGACGATTCCGCCCTGTATCCATTGTAGCTGGCTTCTTAGACCAAATAAATGTAATATTTTTTTACAAAAATTAATAATTAGAATTTACTTATGTATCAGTTTTAAAGATACTTATATCTATGTGAGGTTTTTTAAGGTTAAACTCTAAAGTATATGGGAAAAAATTTCATCTTTCCTTAATTATTGTAAAATTCAATTAACAAACCAGAGGTCTTCGTTTATGACTATTAGCAGCGCTGGCAAAGCAATCAATTCTCGGCAAAAGCCTGCCAAGTCTCCAGGGGAAACTACAGAGGAAGTTGAAAATCAACAAGACCAGAGCTTGAATGCAGATAAAGTCGAGGAAGTTACTGAACTGCCAGTGGGAGCTTCTGGAACACTCGCTATTTCTGGAATTCGTCCCATAGGCGCTAGCGACTTAGAAGTTGCTGAACACCTCTCAATTGCTGGGGTGCGTCCCGTAAGCACCAGTACGCTAGAAGTGGTTGAAACCTATAACTCAATGGGTATTCGTCCAATTGGCGCTAATACATTCCAAGTCGTTGAAAGTATAAATCTCTCTGGGATTCGTCCAATTGCCTCAAGTTCATTGGCAATTTCTGACGGCTATTCATCATTCGGTAATCGTCCGATAGCACCAAATGAGATTGACAATTCTGAAACCCTGATGGGTTTTCTAGATTAGATAAAGAATATTACCATATACCTTATTAAACCAGTTTCTATACGAAACTGGTTTTTTTATTTAAACAGTCAAAAGTAGAGATCACCATATTTACATTTTTTCTATGTCTTTTAGCATAGGTAAATAAACTATTCTTACGTTATTTTACATTCAACCAACAGCCAGAACGCTTACTACAACTACCTTTCTTAATTACGAATTACGAATTACGAATTACCAATTGTTTAATATGCCTTGTGGTGGAAGGCTTTAGCAAAAACTTTAAGCTACTGTGTAAAAGTAATCACAAAGGATTTCAAAGTTGTGAAATAACTTTGAAAGCAATTTTTCATTAAATTAGGAGAACAAAATGAGCATTGAAGATCGCGCTAAAGCTGCTGCTAAAAATGTTGAAGGCAAAGCCCAAGAAGCATTAGGAAATGTTACTGGAGATCCAGAAGATAAAGCCAAAGGTAAAGCAAAGCAAGCTGAAAGCGAAGTACGTCACGGAATTGAAGACGTAAAAGATAATGTGAAGAAAAACATTGACTAATAATTCACAATTTTTTTGCAAAAACTCTTAGGAATATCAATGGGGTGGATTCCATTTTTGCAGAAAAATATGAGTTGTTCAAGATTAAATCCTGATATATCTTTTTTCCTTTTAGCATGTAGGGAAGATAAAGGATTTGCTTGATTGCTATAACTTTTGTAGAGACGTAATTTGTTGCGTCTCTACATTGTATTAGAAAATGAAAAACTCCACGCCACTTGCGGAATAGAGTTTTTGGGCTTAAGCAATACTCCCTCGCTTTCTGGCTTCTTTATAAGAAGTTCCTACATTCTTCAAGCCAGCTTTAATCATTTGTTGTTCGAGAAGGGCAAAGAAACGCGCTCGATCGCCACCTTTTACCACTGCTTGATTATGGGCTTCAGCGATCGCTACAGGGTAGCCATATCCTTTTTGAACTTGTGCTAACATCAGTCCCAGTGCTTGATCTAACATGGTTGCATTCTGGGCTACCCACGCTGGAACTTCGATTCGGGCGATTTCTGTACCAACGTGGACATAGCAAAAATAAATGGTTTGCTCGCCATAAAGTTCGAGAATAGGGGAATTACTGCGCCACAGAGTGCTGCGTTGTCCTGGTTTGAGTCGGGTTGCCCAAACTGAAGTATCTCGCAACTGTTCAAAAATTTTACAAGGTACTTTTTCTAGCTGATTTGGACAATGACTTTTACAGTCTGGCACTGGATGGGGACAAGCCAACAACCGTAAAAAGTTCATGGTTTCGATGCTGCGAGAGGCGCTAAGATAACCCATCAACGGAATTTTAGCATCACGCATCTGCTGCCAAGCTTCCAGGATCGGGGGTAAAATGCGATCGCGTGCATCCATCGGCAACTGTTCTAAAAACCAGTAAATTAGTGAACCATCTACCATCGCC
>JBGTMK010000433.1:0-9385 GCA_041743605.1 Nostoc sp. | reverse complement strand
ACGTGGGATTGAAATAAGGACGCTTTGTATCTTGCGCTACGCGTCTCGATACAATTCTTTTTATATAGTGGGCTTTAGACCCACAACTAAAGTTTTTATTAATACTTCTTTCCTTCTGCCCTCTGCCCTCTGCCCTCTGCCCTCTGCCTTTCTTTGTAAGGTACTAGAACTACTGGTATTACAGTTCGATCAATTACAAAGAAAGCAGAAAGCATCATCTGCAAACCTGAATTTTCGCTTTGCAGATATTGAAAGATTGCATCTGGCAAAAGCTATTATTCAGCAACAACTGGAACATCCTCCCACATTGCTTGATCTTGCAAGACTTGTGGGGTTGAACGATTTCAAGCTCAAGCAAGGTTTTCGACACCTATTTGGGACTACGGTGTTTGGCTATTTGCAGACTTGTCGAATGGAACGAGCCAAGCAGTTGTTGAGCGATCGCTCTTTTACTATTGCGCTTGTTGCCCAGCGCGTGGGGTATGCCAGTCCGAGTCAGTTTTGCCATGCCTTTAAACGACACTTTGGCATGACACCAAGCAATTACCGTCGTTAAGTTATTGCCCACATCTTTTGGTCTTTATCTTCAGATTTCAATCAATCCTAGACTGATCTGTATTGCCTGATTGACCAACGCTGTTGTTTCATCAGTTAGTTTGCCGAGGCATTTTACCAAACGCTGTTTATCTATCGAGCGAATTTGGTTGAGCAGAACCACTGAATCTATAGTTAATCCACCTTCTGGGGGCTGAACTAGTACTTCAGTGGGATACAGGGGGTGATCGAATTGCGAGGTAATCGCAGCAACAATCGTAATCGGACTATGTTCATTGGCAATATCATTTTGCAAAACTAGGGCAGGTCGTGTTTTTTGAATCTCAGCCCCAAGCGTTGGATCAAAGCTAACCAGATAAATCTCTCCCCGCTTAGGTTCGGCTAGTTTGCGTTTTGTTGCCATGCTTCTTCCTCAAGGGCAAACCAATCATCGGTTAGCTGGCGATCGCGCCCAGCCCGGCGAATTGCCCCTTCTTTTAGCTGTTGCCGAAGTTTTTCTGTTTGAATCTGGGTGATATAAGCTTGGATTGCGGCATCAATAAACCGACTGCGATCGCCCTTGGGTGCAAATTTATCAATTGCTTGGAGCGTTTGGGCTGGGAGTGTGATGTTAATTCGCTGATATGCCATTAAGAGTACACACTACAGATAAGTATTGCTAGTGTACCACAGAGTCAGGATGACAGTTAGGTAGCTGCGGCGATCGCAATCCGCAATCAGTTATGTATTACCGTGATGAATGGCTTCTTGAACGTGGCTTTCATCGTTTTAAAAGAGGTTCCTTACCTGCCCTACCCATTTACTTCCAAAATCAAAATCGAATCACTGGCTTGATGTTTTTGTTAAACATCGCTTTACGAGTTTTTACCTTAATGGAGTTTGTTGTTAGACTCGCACTCCAACAAACTCAAGAATCTTTGCAAGGTCTTTACGATGGCAATCCAAAGCGAAAAACTCACCGCCCTTCTGCCGAACTAATGCTTAAGGCTTTTTGTAACCTAACTCTTTATTTTCTCCCTGATTCTACCGTCTTTATTACCCCCATCAACCAGCTTCAAAAACAGATTCTTGCCGCAATGAAAATGCCTGAGTTCCTTTATGAACTGGAACTTAAGCTCTGTATGACATAATTCCCCCTCGCAAGGTCAAAATCAGCGAACGTACAGTAAATAGACAACGCGGTAGGGAACATTGCTCATTGGTGTCAACTTAACGTGAAACTCCACGTCCACCAGGAATTAAAATTCCTGGCTCATAGCGGAAGTTATCTTCATATTACTAAATATCCCCAAAAATCTTGAGTCTACTTCAGTAGACTTTAGTTATTAGGCGGGAACTTCAGTTTCCGACGGGTACTCAAGCCAAGCGAGAAGCCATTTCTAAGTTGATACCAATGAGCATTGTTCCCTACGACAGATGTGGTTCAAACACATGAAAACTGCTGTAATTTGACTTGTGTATACACTGATATATGTAGGGTTGCGCTCCGCTCCACCCAACCTACGTCTAATGCACTACTTTTGCACTTTATTTAATCCACATTCCTTAGAATGTTCTCGTAGAAAGGCAGCAGAGAGAAAGAAAAAAGTATTAATCCAAAATTGTGTTATTTAATACCTTTTTGTGAGTTACAGCCTTGCATTTTATGGCAATTTATTACTGAAATTAAAAAAAATAATTATACCAACCGATTCCAATCAATTGGTATTAACTAGACAAATCTTCTAGCTCTATCCATTCAGTCATAGATTGCCATTGCTTTGCGTAAATAGTAGTACTAATACGCTTTTGTGTTTGAGAATCTCTAGGTATTTTACCCATAGCAGCCTCAGTAAATGAACTAGATTTATTCAACTTATAAACAGGCATTTCTTGCCAACAGTGGCGACAAAACCAGTAAGTTTCTGTACCGCGTATATGTTCTAAAAGTAAAGTTGAACAGCAAGGACAGTAATTCATATTTATCTCAAGTTTTGTTAATAAAAGTGTTATTGCAAATCAGGGTAGCCAGTTGACAAGGCCGTAGATATTTAAAACAAGCTGTCTATATTGTTACTATATTCTTTAAATACAAGGAACTTGTGAAGAGAGTTAAAACACTTAATATTATTATAATATTAATACAATATACTTAAAGTAATGACTCAGGCTGATTTAGCTATCTGTTCACAAGAACCTCAAATTCTTGAATTTAGAAAAATTTATACTACCAAAACTATCAATTAAGGTAATCTCTTGAGATAACAGATCATATCTCTCTAATTTGACAATAGAATGAGTTTGGTGACTCTAAAAGTCTATCTACTTCCTGGTTTAGTTACTAACTTGTACTATGTCCCCTATATTTAGTCTTATAAGATTTATAGGGCGGATTTCTTCATATAGTTGATTTATTCTCTATTAAAGCCGAATAATTCCTGATTTTAAATAGTTTGCTTTCTCTAGCTTGTGCTAGCTCGTCCTGACATCAAAAATATCATCAGAATTGACCAATTAACCATGCGATCCAACGAGCAACTGATTAACTTACCTAGATTAAATCATGTTATTAATCGTTCTCCATTAACGATTAGCTCTGATAGTTTTGTAGTCGAAGCTATTGTCTTGATGAGTCACGAAAGATGTAGTAATTATACACCTACCAATTTAAATTATTCATTGGATTTAAACCACAGAAATCAAACCTTAACTAGTTGCGTATTGGTTGTGGAGGGAGGAAAATTATCAGGTATTTTTACTGAAAAAGATGTGCTTAAGCTCATAGCAGCAAAAATGGATTTATCCACAGTGACAATAGCCCAAGTAATGACGCAGCCTGTGGTTATCCTTAGGGAATCAGATTCTCAGGATATTTTTACTGCCTTATCGTTATTGCGTCAGCATCAGATTCAGTATTTACCCGTTGTGGACGATCGCGAGCAATTGCTAGGAATTATTACTGAAACTAGCTTACTACAAGCCTTTGACCTGATCAAAATGGTTGGGGTAGTTGATGGTTTACAGCAATTTTTACAAAAATCCACAGATGAATTTCAGCAGGTTAATCAGCCAATTGAGATTGAGGAAGTCCGCTACCAAACTCAAAATAACTTAAAACAACGGGTTGAAGCCCAATCGGCTGAAATCATCCAAGTTAATCACGAAGTTCAGCTAGCCCTTGAAGAACTCCAGGTAGTAGAAGAAGAACTGCGCGAACAAAACGAAGAGTTAGCCGTTGCTCGTGAGCTAGTAGAATTGGAGCGCCAGCGTTACCAGGATTTGTTTGAGTTCGCTCCAGATGGTTACTTGGTAACTGATTCAGCAGGGATTATCCAAGAGGCTAACCGAGCCGCAGCAACTTTGCTGGCTGTCAGTCAAAAATTTTTGGTAAACAAACCATTCATTTTATTTATTGCTCCCCAAGCTCGCCCAACCTTTACCACCCATTTGAATAATTTACAACAGATACAGGAGTGGGAAGTTTACCTAAAACCACGAGGAGGTAAAACTTTTCCGGCTAGCATTAGATCTGCTGCTATCTACAATTCGGATAGGGATCTTGTTGGTTGGCGCTGGTTAATTTGCAATATTAGCGAAGGCCAACAGGCAAAGGAATCACTGCGCCAAGCTAACGATGAATTAGAAAAACGAGTGGCGGAACGGACAGCAGAACTTGTGATGTCCAATGTTCTGTTGCAACAAGAAATTACCGAATGCCAACGCGTAGAAGCTGCATTACGAAAGAGCGAAAACCTTTATCGCCAACTCGTGGAAAGCCAAACTGACATAATTATCCGCCTTGATTTGCAGGGACAGATTACCTTTGCCAACAGAATTGCTTGTCAAACCTTCGGCTGGAAAGAAGATGAGTTTTGGGGGCAGTCATTTTTCGAGTTTATTTATCCAGAAGACTTGCCTAAAGCGATGGAAGATATGACAATTTTAGAATCTTCATTCCATCCCTTGACTAATCGTGAGCGACGTGCATTGACAGTGAATGGTATCCGTTGGTTTCAATGGAATGCGATCGCAATTCGTGATGAGAAAGGAGAAGTTGTTGAAGTCCAAGGGGTAGCCAGAGATATCACTGAACAACAAGCCGCGCTACACGAACGCCAAGTTGCCGAAGCAGCACTACGCCAAAGCGAGGAGAAATTTCGCACTTTTGCCGAAAACACTCACGCAATGATCTGGATTGGTAGCCCAGATTCATTTCATCCTTTGTACATTAGTCCTGCTTATGAGAAGATTTGGGGTCGTTCTTCCCAGCATCTCTTTGAACAGCCAGATTCCTGGATAGACAACGTTCATCCAGACGATCGCGATCGCGCTACCCAATCAATCGAGCAACTGCTTAGTGGTAGTCAATCTACTTCAGCAGAATATCGGATTTTGCTACCTGATGGATCAGTGCGCTGGATTTGGAATCGGAGCTTTGCTGTCTATGATGACCAAGGAACAGTTCAATACTATGGTGGCATTGCCGAAGATATCACAGAGCGCAAACTGGCCGAAGAGTCATTGCGCCAGAGCGAAGAGAAATTTCGCACTTTTGCCGAAAATACCCACGCAGTCATCTGGATTGCCAGCACAGATTCATTCCGAACCTTGTATGTTAGTCCTGCTTATGAGAAAATTTGGGGTCGTTCTTGTCAAAGTCTATTGCAGCAACCTGAGTTATGGATAGACAACGTTCATCCAGACGATCGCGATCGTGTAACCGTTGCAGCAAAGCAACAACTCAGTAGTGAGTCAGTTTCAGTAGAATATCGAATTTTGCGACCTGATGGAGCGGTGCGCTGGATCTGGGATCGGGGCTTTGGTGTCTATGATGACCAAGGAACAGTTCAATACTATGGTGGCATTGCCGAAGATATCACCGAACGCAAACTAGCCGAAGAGTCACTACGGGAAAGTGAAGCGCGATTGAGTTTAGCTACCGAAGCAGTCCAAATGGGCATCTGGGATCGGAACCTAATCGACAATACTAGTATTTGGTCTGCCAATATGGGGCTACTTTATGGTCTGCCGAGCCACACCTTATGTCCAACCTTGGAAAACTATCTGAATTTAATCCATCCAGAAGACCGCGAATCTGTAGCTGCGAATATAGCTCAGATGATTCAGGAAGGAAAGGGAACTACAGAGTATCGAGTTATCTGGCCTGACGGGGGCATACACTGGTTAAACTGCAAAGGTCAGGTCTACTATAACGAAATCGGTCAGCCAATCCGAATCATCGGCACAAATAGGGATATAACTGAGCGCAAGCTGGCGGAACAAAAAATCTTTGAACAAGCCGCTCTACTTGATATTGTCACTGACGCCATATTAGTTCGAGATTTCCAGTCTCAAATCTTATTCTGGAATAAAGGTGCAGAGCGGATGTACGGTTGGCTATCTACAGAGATTATGGGAAAAAACCTCCAGGAGATTTTATATCCAGCAAAAACTCAGCAGCAATTGGAAGAACCGCTAAAAAGCGTAATTGAAAGTGGCTCGTGGCAAGGTGAGTTACATAAAATTACAAAATCCGGTCAAAAAATTATTGTAGAAAGCCGCTGGACATTGATGCGCGATCCGGCGGGAGAACCCAAATCTATCCTGAGTGTTGATACTGACATCACCGAAAAGAAACAACTCGAAGAACAGTTTTTTCGCACCCAGCGATTGGAAAGCCTTGGTACCCTTGCAGGTGGTATTGCCCACGATTTGAACAATATATTGACACCAATTTTAGCAGCTGCTCAATTAGTACAGGGAAAATTGTTCCAAGACGAGGAGCGTTCTGGGCAACTGCTGGCACTTATAGAAACCAACGCCAGACGCGGAGCAGCTTTAGTGAAGCAAGTATTGTCCTTTGCACGAGGGTATAAAGGAGAGCGGACAATTGTCCAAATGCAATACCTGATTTCAGAAATTATCCAAATTGCTCAACAAACATTTCCCAAATCGATTGAATTTTCTACAGTTATTTCAGAAGACATTCGGGCGATCTCTGGGGACACCACACAACTGCATCAAGTGCTGATGAATCTGGTAGTAAATGCTCGTGACGCTTTGCCAGATGGCGGCAATATCAAAATTTCTGCGGCAAATAAGTTTATTGATGAAGCTTATACCAGAATGAATCTTGATGCCAAAGTTGGGAATTATATTGTGATTAGCGTTGCCGATAATGGAATTGGGATACCGCCAGAAATATTAGATAGAATTTTTGAGCCATTTTTCACCACAAAAGAGGTTAATACAGGCACGGGACTGGGACTTTCAACAGTGCTGGGCATTATTAGAAGTCATGACGGTTTTATCAAAGTGTCTAGTAATGTTGATAGAGGCAGCAAATTTGACCTGTTTTTACCAGCAGTGGAATCAACCCAAGTCTTCAGCGTAGAAGAGGTGGATCTGATTCCAGGACAGGGAGAATTGATTTTAGTTGTAGATGATGAAGCTCAAATTCGGGAGATTGCTACAATTATCCTAAAAAATCATAACTATAAGATCCTTGCTGCCAGTAATGGCATAGAGGCGATCGCACTTTATGCCCAACACAAGCATCAAATCAATGCCGTATTGATGGATATAATGATGCCGGAGATGGACGGAATCACCGCTATTCGCACCTTGCAAAAAATGAACAAGCAAGTTCAAATTATCGCCTGTAGCGGACTGAACTCAATGGAAGTATTTGCTCAAGCAGAGGAAGCTAATGTGCAAGCAGTTTTATCAAAACCCTATACGGCCAGAGAATTATTGAACACTTTACACCATCTATTCAGAGGGGAGTCGAGGAGTGGGGAGTGAGGAGCATTTATACAATGCTATGCAAACAGGGAATTCAAAATGTACTCAAAATAATGTATATCTGAATTTGACGCGTATTCCTAAAATCGCAATGGCTATGCCTATGCAGCATTGAAAGCGGCTATGGACAAACTTGGTAACACAACTTCATTGGGCTACATCTTAGCACTGGATTTAGGTACGACAGGCAACCGCGCCTTTGTGTTTAACGCAGATGGCAAGATTGTCGGCCAAGCATACAAAGAACTAACTCAGCATTATCCTCAGCCTGGATGGTTAGAGCATGATCCTGAACAAATCTGGCAGGATACCTGTTGGGTGATGAAAACTGCCATTAGAAATGCCCAAATTGCACCATCAACGATCGCAGCCTTGGGACTAACTGTACAGCGTGAAACCTGCTTGATTTGGGACAAAACTACTGGTAAACCACTTCAAAGAGCGATCGTCTGGCAAGATCGGCGGACTGCTCCCCTTTGCCAGCAGTTACAAGAGCAAGGCTACGCTCAAGAAATTTACGATCGCACCGGATTAATTATCGATGCCTACTTTTCTGCTACCAAACTCAGATGGCTCTTAGACAAGTTTACAGATATTGACCTCAATAATGTCTTAGCCGGCACCATTGATACCTGGGTGCTGTGGAACCTCACAGGTGGGAAAATCCATGCCACTGACCACAGCAACGCCAGCCGTACAATGTTGATGAATTTGAAAACCTGTAAATGGGATGAGATTTTACTGGATTTATTTCAGATTCCGGCTCAGATTTTGCCCCAGATTCAGCCTAGCTTAGGAGTATTTGGAGTTACTGATGCTACTTTGTTGGGTGCAGAAATTCCGATCACCGCTATCTTGGGAGATCAACAAGCTGCTTTATTTGGTCATGGCTGCGATCGCTCCGGTTTGATGAAATGTACTTACGGTACTGGTAGCTTTTTGGTAGCTCATACAGGTGATCAAATTGTGCGATCGCCCCATCAACTTATTTCCACTGTGGCATGGACGCAAGGAAATCTAGATATAGGTTATGCGCTAGAAGGTAGTATGTTTACTAGTGGTGCTTGTATTCAATGGTTACGCGATCGCCTGAAATTGATTAAAACTGCCGCTGAAACCGAAGCGATGGCCAATCAAGTAAAAGATAATGGCGGAGTATATTTTGTCCCTGCATTTAGTGGATTGGGCGCACCCTACTGGGATATGAGCGCGAGGGGAGCCTTTTTCGGCATTACCGCCAGTGTAGAACCAGAGCATCTAGTTCGCGCCGTCCTAGAAGCGATCGCCTATCAAGTACTAGAAGTAGTACAGGCAATAAATGCATCTAGCAGTACTCCAGTTGGCCGATTAACCGTAGATGGTGGTGCTTGCGAAAATAATTTTCTGATGCAGTTCCAGGCTGATGTATTAGGTATTCCAGTTGAACGTCCGATCATGCGCGATACAACTGTTCAGGGTGCAGCATTTGCAGCAGGTTTAGCTGTAGGATTTTGGCAGAGCTATGAAGCATTGGTGGAACAACGACAGATTGAGCGTGTGTTTGAGCCGAAAAGCGATGATCCATTGTCCAATTTTGCTACTTGGAAAAAGGCAGTGAAACGCACTCTGGCTTGGGAAGAGTGAGGAGGCAGTTCTGCCTTTTTTTGTCAAAATTTACCTGACAGACTGCGGAATTTCAGGTTAAATGTTTTAAAGTATGCACTCTGCAAGAGTTGTCGGGTAATATTCGTGACACAACAAGACCAAAAACCCTCTCGTTCTTTCGCTGGAATTGCTGGCATTGTTGCCGCAGCCACATTAATTAGTAAAGTATTCGGTTTAGTGCGACAGCAAGCGATCGCTGCTGCATTTGGTGTTGGTGCCGCCGCTACTGCTTATAGTTATGCCTATATTATCCCTGGCTTTCTATTGATTTTACTCGGCGGTGTAAATGGGCCATTGCACAGTGCTGTTGTCAGCGTTTTAGCCAAGCGGCGGCGAGAAGAAGCGGCTCCCTTAGTGGAAACTGTGACAACGCTGGTGGCTGGATTGCTGTTGCTAGTGACAG
>JBGTMK010000432.1:0-7959 GCA_041743605.1 Nostoc sp. | reverse complement strand
GCATGGAGGATTGAAAAATGTTTGAAAGAATTACAGTTCTTTAAAGATAATTCCCGAAGACTTCGAGTTGTGATTGCAGCTCGATGTCTGATTGATCTCCCTTTAGATCGGACTTTTCCTAAACTAATACTCTCTCCTTTTAACTGGGAAGTTATTCAGGATACAGCAACAAAATATCTCAAGCCAATCAAGATGACTTCTGAAAGTCTTGCTCTCTTAGCAGGACACTTACTGTATTTAACTGGCGGACATCCAGGGGGAATTGCTGAAGCACTAAAAGTTTATCGAGGTGGCGGTTACACAGTTAGTTGGTTTTTAAACGGTTATGGTAACCAATTATGGGAAAAAAACCTCAAAAAGTGTAGAGATCAGATTAGAGAAAGCTTGACTAAAGAAAATAATCATTTATATGAATCTATTGAAAAATTGAGTATATTTCCCATATTAAATGGTACTTGGGTATTAAAGGAAGCTGTTCGGAGATTTCAGTTACCGTTTAGTGATGATAGTTTTAAATTAAATGCTGAACTGACAAAGACATCTATTTTTACTCGTGACAAAACGATTATAAAAGATGGAATGACACGGCGGCTACTAGTTATTGGACTTCTCCGAGAAAGTTCACCTGATAACTTTCGAGAACTTTGTAGCGAAGCGGCTCAAATCTGTTGGGACTATATTCATGAACTGAAATCAAAGAATAATTCTGCTGTTGCGGGTACTTGGTCTATGCAGTATTTTTTTCAAAGCCTTCAGAAACATGCTGGATTTATTAATTTTGGCCCGAATAGTCTGGCTTATCGACAAGAACTCCGCAAAGATTTTTTTGATCAAACCGTTGAAGAAACTCTAGGAATATTTCACAATACAGATCGAGAACAAATCCATGAATTTCTTTGTACGCTTAAGTCGGAAGTAGAAAACGACTGGGAATTTCAGTTTGTTATCAATTACTATTTACATAATGATGAATATAATGATGCACCCTATAGATATTTAATTCAGAAGCTTGATGAAGCTATTCAAAATAATTAACTAGGGAATGGGGAATAGGTGTGTACTGAGTTTTTTGAAAAATTAAATAGGAGTCTATTATGTCTGAGCTAGATAAATTAGAGTTTGTTGGTCGGGAAGAACATCTTAATCGAATCATTTCTCTTGTTCAGAAGCCTAATCTGCATGTTGTTTTGGTGGAAGGTAGAGGTGGAATTGGCAAAACTTGGTTGCTTCGTGCATTACAATCCCGCCTAAATCAAGTTCAGATTGGGACAAGTGAAATTATTGATTGCGATATCCCTGTTTTTAATGATGCAGAAGATTTATACACTCAAATCGCCAAACAATTATACGATTCTACATATAAAGAATGGTTGCTCCGGTTACGACAACTACGAGAAGATGAAAACCGCCTCAGTCAAACTGCATACGAACAGGAACGCAGACAACTTGAAAAGTTCTTGGTCGATGAAATTAATCGAAAATCCAGCGAACAGAGACTAGTATTTCTAATTGATACGGTTGAGAAGTTTGGACAAACAGATGTAAGAGAGCAAGTTTGGGAGCATCTTGGCGATTTATGTCATCAACTAGATAATGCCGTATTTATTTTAGCAGGTCGCCCTAGTATTGCCCGTCAAATTCTGGAAAAGTCATTCAAAGAAGAAGAATTAACTTATTTTGAATTAAATGAATTTACTGATGAAGATGTGCAAACATACATTCTTTGCAAGGAGGAGCAGCTTCACTTTACTCTCGGACAAGACTTGGTTAAAAAAATCATAATTCTTTCGGGTGGCAGCCCGATTATGATTGAATTTGGAGTAGAGTATGCTTATCGGGAAGTTATACCAGATTGGTTAGAAAGTGAAGATATAGAAACTATTCCAGGTAGGTTGGAAAAAACTGGTGGTTTTGAAGCTGAGATGGTTCGACATATTACGCAGCTTCGGACATCAATGGATCGGCTAACCTTATTGCTTTCACGTATCTACCCATTAGATAGCTCTGATATTGCTAATTTATTAGAATTATCTACAGAAGATGCTCAAAGATTATTTATTGATGCACAAAGCTACTTTTTTATCAAACCAGTAATAGGTGGTTCTCAAATATCATTGCATGATATTGTGCGAGACTTGGTTGAGAAATATGTATGGACAGATATTGACCCAGATTTGGAATGGAGAAAACGAGATAGTCGGCTCGCTGCCAAATATTTTGAGCAAAAAGATTATCAGCTAGGCCCACAAAAAAGGATCTTGGAGGTTCAACGTTCCTCTGATGATTCTCATCAAGTCGCTAATATCGAGTTTCTGATTGAAGAAGTTAAACAACTACGAGAATTCAATACTATTCGATGGCTATCGAATGCTTTATACGCCGATCTGACAATAGGCTTTGAAACTTGGTATGAAGTTACTGATAGAATACGCACTCAAGCTAAGAAATTTAGCTTTGTCAAACAATTGGTGGAAGTCGCAAAAATTTTTGAAAAAGACCTAAACTCCGATCAAAGATTTAAACTGATTATTTTTGAATCAAAGATTGTTTACGCCCTGAAAGACAAGAGTACAAAAGAAGATGAGGTGAGAAAGCTAGAGAGAATGCTATCTGAACAATCTTCTAATTCTTCTCATGAAGCCGATATTTACAATGTCTTGGGAATCCTGAATGCCAAGTTACATCTTTATGACGAAGCCTTGAAATATCAGCAAGAGTGTTTATCCCTAGTTCAAAGCAACAAGCTATCATCTATTCCTGGTGTAGCTAACCAAGTCGGTTATCTTTATCGACAACTCAACAACTTTCAAGAAGCTGAAAAATATTACAAACTAGGTTGGGATGCTGCTATGGAAGTTGACACTCCGAACAAAGGCTTAACTCAAATTATGGCTAGCATTCAGAATAACTTGGGTTTCTTGTACGGACTACAAAAAGATTACGTGAAGGCTGAACAGTGTTTTAAGGCTGCTATTGATATGTGGTCTAGTGTTGACAGTGAACGCGAAATAGCCAACGCCGAAATTGCCTCTGCTACTATTTCGGTAGATAATGGTAACTATGTTAAAGCTAAACAGCTACTTGAACAAGCTTTAAGCCGTTGCGACAATGAGGAAAACGATAATCAAATATTGTGTAGGGCATACTTTCAGTTAGGCTTAAATCAGTGGTTTAGTGCCGAGGTTGTAAATGAAGCGGTTTGGGACGTGACACAGGTAGAGTGGGATCTCAATTTGCTCAGTCTTGCTAAAGATGCTTTAGAAAAAAGCCTGAAACTGGCAGAGAAATACGGACTTGAAGAGGAATTACCTCGAATTTTGCACCAAGCAGCTAGTGTCTATTGGCATCTTGGGTTTCAAACAGGCGATCGCACGCTACAAGAACAAGCTCTAAAACTTAACGATCGCTCTTATCAGACTAGTCTAGAGTACAATGACATGCGATATGCCATTGATAGCCTTGTAGGTAAAGCAGAGTTTGATTATTACGCAAAAGCATACAAGCATATTTCAGATTATGCACAAGAACTTAGCGATCGCTTCCAGTCCTATCAAAATATCCATACACTATACTTTGGTCGTATATTACGGATAGAAGGTGATGTTGCATTTCAACAAGCTAACTACGATTTTGCTTTTAGTAAATATGCTCAAGGAATACCCAAAATCTTTCAGCATGGAGGTTTCGGGCCCTATTCGATCCAACATGAGCTAAATCTGATCCAAAAGAAAATCGAACGGTTGCCTATAGAACTTTCTAAAACTCTGATTCAGCAACTCAAATCTCACTGGAAAGATCATAAAGCTCTCAAGGAATGGTGCGATCAACAAATGTTCCTGACTAGAATACGTGCCACAAAACAGCCATCTTCTCATGTTTAGTAAAAAAATTGATCGACCCCAAATTTTAGTTTCTCTCAATTCTACCTACGTACCAACTGGGCAATGCGACTGTGATGGAGGAGATTGTGCTTGTGACTTATCCCCTTTAGCAGAATTAAGCTCAGATATCCGATTGTCTCTGGGGATGTTGGAGACGGAGTTTATGAGAGTCCCTAACTCACAGATGATGAATCTAGATGATACTTATTCTATCTGTTATGGAACTCATCATAAAGTAGCAGTTCTAAATCAATCAGCAATATATTTACTTGATAAATTTACAAGTCCACATAAATTAGATGACATTGCAATAGAACATCCTAATATTGACTCAACAGACTTACAGACAGCTATTCAAGAACTATATAAAGCACGTTTAATAGCACCTAAAAATAATTGCTCATTTAACTTAAATGAAATACCAGAAACTTTAACAGCATGGTTGCATATCACTGATCGCTGTAACTTAAGATGTAACTACTGCTACCTTCCTCATGTAGCAACTGATATGTCAATAGATATAGGTAAAGCAGCTATTGAATCCACATTTCGCTCTGCTACCTTAAATCATTACCGCCGCGTCAAACTGAAATATGCGGGAGGAGAGGCCTTACTCTGCTCTCCTTTAATTAAGTATCTGCATTTGTACGCTCAATCCCTTAGCCAAGAAACAGGCATCATATTAGATGGAGTTGTTCTCAGTAATGGAACATTGATTACGCCTGAGATAATTGAGATGCTGCAAACATTGAATCTGCGTCTGATGATTTCACTAGATGGATTATCAAATTTCCACAATATCCAAAGAAGTTATGCAGGCGGAAAGGGATCTTTTCAAGATGTTGAACGAGGTATTAAGATTGCTTTACAAAATGGTCTTATTCCAGATATTTCTATCACCGTTACTGGGCGGAATGCAGAAGGATTACCCGATCTAATTGAATGGATATTGGAACATAATCTACCCTTTAGTTTAAATTTCTATCGTGAAAATGAACTGTCAGCTTCTTACGAGGACTTGCAACTAGAAGAATCTCGGCTGATTGAGGGAATGTTAGCAGCGTTCAAAGTTATCGAATTAAAATTACCTAATCAAAGTTTACTAGGTTCATTGATTGACCGTGCTAATTTAGCATCTCCTCATAAACGAACTTGTGGAGTTGGGCAAAGCTATCTCGTATTTGATTACAAAGGGCAAATTGCTAAATGCCAAATGCAGCTACATAAAACTGTATCTTCATCTGACACTCAAGATCCTTTAACTGTTGTGCGACAAGATAAAGCAGGTATTCAGAATTTGTCCGTTGAGGAAAAAGAAGGCTGTCGTACATGTGAGTGGAAATATTGGTGTACAGGTGGTTGTCCTCTAGCAACGTTTAAGGCTACAGGCCGTTATGATATTCAATCTCCAAATTGCAATATTTACAAAGTTCTCTATCCTGAAGCTCTCCGCTTAGAGGGCTTACGCCTTCTCAAATATAGTAAGGTTAGCCCTGTCAAGGTGGATAACAATTTTAGACATTAACAAAATGTAGGGGTTTAAATCCCCGGCTTCTATCAAGCCGCAAGTGTTGTGGCGGGGTCTAGATCCCCGTTACAATACGTAATTGCGTTAGCGGAGCGGGGCGTTAGCCCATTGCGAATTGGTTTAACCTCTTATCTCTGTGTTTTGTGTATCTCTGTGGTTAAATTCATTACTTTTTCACCGTATAGGCACAGAGAAGCCAGTATGTTGCGGTGAGTCCATTCCTGTAAGCGGGTTCCCCGTTATAGCAACTGGCGTGACACAGAGATAAAAAAGAGATTTTACTAGTCAACTTTAAATTATCAGAATATATTTAGTTAGCTTATAACCGATAAAATAAATTAAAATACTGCTTTGAAGCAATTGTACTAATTTTGCTTCAAACTAAAAATATAGTAAACACCAATTTTGAAATAAGGACGATCGCACATGAGTTTAATCGATGGTATATTACTGACGCTGCTAAATACTGTTGCTTGCCTTGCACTGCCTAAATTGCTAGCAATTGTGTCTGCAAAAAGCCAAAACACTTCACCATCGCTGTCTACTGCGACATCAAAAGATTCTAACTCTGAAATCCCCATTTTTTCGTAATATAAGCTGATTTTCTCTAGATATCGCTTTGATGACGAGACAATTTAGTTATTGGTGCAAAGCGATATCTTAAGGGAAATTCTTCACATTTTGTTTTTCCATTCAACCTAAAATTTATACAGGAAAAAACTGGTTTACAGTACAGCTAAAACCAGGTAATAAAGGAGAACTTATAATATCACTACTAAATAAGGTTGCTACCAAATTAAGTTGACTTTGTTCGCGTCGGTAGACCTCTAGTTTACGCGATCGCCAATCAGCAATCCAATATTCTTTTACTCCTCTGGAAGAATAAAGTTTAAGTTTTGCTTCCTTATCTCGTCTTTGGTCTTCGTTGCTAGCAGACAAAACTTCGACTACTAAATCTGGTGCGCCAGTTAAATGTCCCGCTTCATCCAATGTTAGCGCCAAGGTTTCTTTAGTAGCCCAAACCACATCAGGAATCACATTATCTGATTCGGAAAACAAAACGCCGGGATTGATTACAGCTTCTCCTAAACCAGTAGACTCTGACCAAATGTTAAGCTGTTGGAATATTCTGCCACAAGTTTGCTGATGTTTAAAGTGAGGTGCCCTGGTCATAAATAATTCTCCATCAACTATCTCGTAGCGTGTCCCTTCATTTTCTGCGAAGAGTTCTACATCGTGAATTGTCCAGCGTATTCCTGTCTTAAGCATCTCACTCATCAGCTAACTCCTTTAATCTTGCTCTTGTATTTTAATCATAAGATTTAAGTTTAGTTTCCTTATCTAGTTTTTCAAAAAACAAATATATGAGCAAATAGTAAGACTTAAACAAAATGCACCAAATAAAATGCAAAACCAGCCACCTAATATAAGTGGGTTAGAATTGTCTTGAGTGAGCGTCAGAAATTTCTGTTGAGAATCGTTTAGAAAGCCATTAATTTTGTCAGCAAGTTTTTGTGCTGATGGTTGCCAGTATGAGGGTTGAGAAATGCGATAGTCTTTCCCATCCTTAATAACAGGACTGACGTAATATGTTTTGCTTTCATAGTCATTAACTACCTTAACTTCTACACCCATCCACAAATCTAATTCAGAATAAATTTTTACAGAGGACTCCCACCAATCTCGATTAGTCAACTGACAATTGATGTGTTTTGGTGTTCGTTCACAGGAAAAAGTTGTAATCTTCTCTGGTGTAGATATTAACTTGACTCCAAATGCAATAAGTAAAATACAAAAAAACAAATATATAAAGTTAAAGTAGTGTATTGATTTTGGCATATTTGAGAGTTTTGATTTATCTCTCTCGTTATTTTCTTGATTGTCATTCATAACAAAAAAATTTTTTATTTTGTATTACTTGTTTTAAGCAAATCATCACTTGCGATTTTCGCGCCGCCACTTACTCCGTACTAAACGAATTTCATCAAAAGTGTAGCTTTCACCTAGTTGTTCTTTGATGGGAGTGAGGGAAATGTCACCGAGTACTTCTAAAACTTGCCAAATTTTTTGTTGATGTTCTAAAGGTACTAATTGATTTAAATCAACTGGCTGATTTTTCTCAATTAATTTTTCTAAATGATTGCTAACTGTTGCCGGACTAAGGTTCCGCTTTTTGGCAATTTGAGCAATATTTAAACCTTGTTGATGCAATTGTAATGTCTGTAATTCGGTGTAAGAAGAAGATGAGTTGGGAGAGGATACGGAAGTAACAGATTTATTTTGCAAACCTTTTTCTTGGCGGTAGGTGCGAATTTCTGTAATGAACTTTTCGCCATATTGAGCGAGTTTATGACTACCTACACCAGAAAGTTTGGCAAATTCAGTTAAGTTTTGGGGTTGCACCTGTACCATCAATTTTAAAGTGGAATCATGGAAGATGACGTAAGGTGGTACAGATTGCTCATCAGCTAATTGTTTACGTAGCGATCGCAACTTCTGTAATAATATTTCTGCAACTTCTGCTTTTTCACTCCCCTGTTCCCAGGTAAT
>JBGTMK010000431.1:0-4293 GCA_041743605.1 Nostoc sp. | reverse complement strand
AGCTCCATCGAGCGTGTGTTGATGTACTTTTTGGTGTTTTTCTTTTTCCCTGGTTTGTTGGTTCTATCGCCGTTTGTAAATTTCCGACCCCAACGGCGACAAATTCAAGTTTAACAAGATTGGTAGGTCATAACTCTCATGCGACGGATTGACGCTATTGGAATTGGCTTGGGTGTTTTTATTGCCGGTGGCTTGGCTTATGTAGGATTACAGCTAGTCGGTTTGGATAATCAGAAAGCTGGTATATGGAGCCAAGTCTTACTAGTCAGTGGATTAATTGGCTGGTTAGCGACCTATTTTTTCCGGGCGGTGGGACAAAAAATGACCTACCATCAACAGCGGGAACAGTATGAGCAAGACTTTCTGCAAAAGCGGCTAGACGAGCTTGCTCCCGAAGAACTCGCACGAATTCAAGCTGAAATAGAACAAGAAGAGCAGTCTCAGGTGTAAAGTTATCATTGGTCAGTTGTCTCATTTGTCCTTTGTCCTTTGTAACTTGCCTAAAGCTAATGACCACTGACTAATGACCACTGACCAATGACCACTGACTATTGACACTTAACTAAATGACTGCAATTTCCGATTGCTTTAAAACCCTTGGACACAATCGTGAGTGCGCTCTGATTCCGTTTATCACCGCTGGCGATCCAGATTTAGAAACAACAGCAAAAGCCTTGCAAGTTCTAGATCGTAGTGGAGCCGACATTATAGAACTGGGCATACCTTATTCCGACCCTCTGGCTGATGGGCCGGTAATTCAAGCTGCTGCTACCCGCGCCTTGCAAAGAGGAACGAAATTAGAGCAGGTGCTGGAAATGTTGCAAGGGATTACTCCCAAATTGCGATCGCCTATTGTCCTGTTGATTTATTACAACTCAATTTTGCACCGGGGAATTGAAAAATTTCTTCAGCAAATTGCTGCGGCTGGGGTCGCCGGATTGGTAATACCTGACTTACCCTTAGAGGAAGCAGGTGGCTTGCTCCAAGCAGCTAGTGAGATGGGAATTGACGTAATCTTGTTGGTAGCTCCCACTAGTTCAGCTGAACGGATAGAAGCGATCGCTCATTCTTCCCAAGGGTTTATTTATTTAGTCAGCGTCACAGGGGTTACAGGGGTGCGATCGCAACTGGAAAACCGCGTGTCCGATTTACTCCAACAAATTCGTGGTGTTACTGATAAACCCATTGCTGTCGGCTTTGGTATCTCCGAAACTGCACAAGCCCGTCAGGTAAGGGAATGGGGCGCAGATGGAGCGATCGTGGGCAGCGCTTTTGTAAAACGGTTAGCAGAAGGGACACCAGAAGAGGGACTAAATGCGATCGCCCAATTTTGCCAAAGTCTCAAGGCAGCCATCAAGACCACCAACACTAGCATAAATACTCCTCTTGATTAGACGGAGAAAGTAGATTAAAAAAGTATAACAGTGTAGTTTTTCTATCCTTGCTTAGTAGACAATTTGACCATTATGGTCTTGAATATTAACATCAGATATCATCATGTAAAAAAACTAGCTGATATAGTCGCTTATAGTTTGAGTATTATGTGAAATCAAGTAGGCATAATTTATGAGTGTGAGTGTGAGAGTGAGTCAGTCACAAATAGTTATAGTTACGTCGCAATCGAGGAGCAAAGGCGATGAGTGAGAGTATGGCGTTTATCGGCGGGGTCGCCGTAGCTGGGCTGGCAGCTCTCGTATTGCTCAAAGGGACAAATACCCCCATACAACCTAACTTTGCAGTTGCTCCGCAAATGCCAGGTGCTATAGCGCCGGGAATGCCACCACAAATGTATTCTCCTTACAATCCTTATGCGCCGCCACCAGTCTATCCCGGTCAGGTTCAGCCACCGACTGCTCCTAATACTGACCAGCGCCTAGAGATGGAGAAACTGAACACGCAAATGCAGTTGGAACGTTTAAAAAACGATAATGAACAACTGAAGTTGCAAAATCAACAACTCCAAGGGCAGGTTCAAAATTTCAATACTCAGCAGCAGTGGCAATTAGCCCAGCAGAATAACCAACCAAAATCAGCCGCATTGCAGCCAGAAAATCCTTGGTGGTCTTCACCTATGCTTTGGGCTGTGGGAGGTGCAACTCTCACTATTGGTGGTGGTGTTGTCGTCGCTGGGGTATTGGCTTTATTCTCACCACGGCAGCGTCCAGCCCGTACTGTACAAGTGATTCACCCCTACCAAGGAAATACACCGCCTTTGGTTCCAGTCCGTCGCGCTGAGTTTCTACCTGCTTCGCGGATGGAAGCAAGACGAGTTGAAGCCCCAGAATACGACGAAATGCATTAATCAGGAAAATTAAACCACAGATAAACAGCCATTGAAAATCTTGTTTCCAGGTTCTACCTGGAAATGTTTTTTATCAAAAAAGTAAAGGTTCAAAACCTTCCCCGCCAGTGGCGCTTTCGCGGTAGCGTTCACACAAGAAAAAATCCTTGTATTCTCTTGGTAGGTAAAAACCCCACCCCTTGTAGGTGGCTGAGTTCAATTGCGTTAGCGGAGCGGGGCGTTAGCCCATTGTGAATTCCAAATTGGATTTATTGGGCTAATGCTGCGAATTTTAGGCATTACCAGCCAGAGGTTGGTAACGAGGTAAAACAGTGTTTAAAAGCAACTTTATGGAGTTTCTGTAGCATTAGGAATTTCTGTAGTGGCAGGTTGCTTAGTATCGGGAAGTTCTTGTTGGGTATTTTTCTGACTACCTTGACTGTCTACTTTAGGTAATGCCTGTTTTGCTAGGTTTTCGGCTGCTTCTTTAAATAATGGTTCTATTTTGTTTCGCCAATATTGAGTATTAGGTAATTTTTCTGGATGGTTTCTATAATCTAAAACTTTATCCCATTTACCATCATCTATTGCTTTATTGATCTCATTAGATAACGCCTCCGCCTTCGCCCAATCTTCCTGCCACTGGGCAATCATTTTGCCTGTTTCTTGGATACCAGAAGCGGCATTTGCCGGAATAGATCTTAAAAGTGCGATCGCTCCCACTATATCTCCTGATTCGTACTTCTGTCTTGCTTGTTCTATAATATTGCCACTGTTATCATTAGGCTGCGATCGTTCTGATTTCCCACCATCATCAGTTGACCCTTTCGGCTTTTCTGGTAAGGGAGTTACTACATTCCTTGATTTTGGTTTTGCCTTGGGAATTGTTCGAGTCGCAATCAAGCTACTATCATCTACAATCTTAGTTGCAATGCCCTTATCGCGTAAGCAAGAACCCCATTCTTGATTATTGGTTATCACATCCGAGTGTGCCCAAGCCAAACGGCCAGATTTAAGTTTAACTTCTATCCAACCTCGTCTTGTCCGCTTGCCAGTTACCTCGAAATTGGTGTTATCACCAACAGTTTGCAAAACATTATCAGAATTTATCGAACTAGGTTCAGAACGAATATTAGAATTTCCGACGACAACAGCCGAGCATTTGTTTGCTAAGGCGGTATCCTTACCTGTAAGATTTAAAGCTAAATTTTTTACATTTGGATATACATTTGCTACCAAGGCAGCCGCACCACCCGCCAATAATATACCGATTAATATCGGCCAGGGGTCGGATTTACTAGAGTCTTTACGCGCAGGTTTGACAGGATTCGCTGGTGCAACTGCAACAGTTTGCAATCGGGATACTTGAGGCTGAGATTTGTCTGCTTGGTAACTAGAATTTTTAGCGGATTCTTGAGGTGTGGAAAGTGTAGGTACAGGATTAATCGCGTCTTTACACGTTTGTAGTGCTTCTGTAGCGTTTTGGTAGCGGTCTTTGAAGTGATAACGCACCATCTTAGTTAACACTGCCGCCAGTCGATGGTTCACGGTTACTGAATGCCGCCAGATGATTTCCCCCGTTTCTGGGTCTTCTTGCAATTCTGTTGGCTGTAATCCTGTTAGTGCTTGAATGGCAATGATGCCAAGGGAATAGATATCACTGTTGGGACGGGGTTTACCTTGCCCTTGTTCTGTCGGCATATAGCCAGGAGTACCGATAACTACTGTGGCAGAGGGTTGTCCGCCCACTGTTACCATCTGTGTACGTAGTTGCTTCACTGCTCCAAAATCAACTAAAACGAACTTATTATCTGAGGCGCGACGGATGATATTATCCGGTTTGATATCGCGGTGAATCACGCCTTGGCGATGGACAAATTCGAGAATTTCCAGAACTTCCTGCAACAGTTGAATTACTCGGCTTTCATTCCAGCGCTTACCAGGTATAAGTTCCTCAGCTAAGGTGTGTCCTTCAATATATTCTTGTACTAGATAGAATTCTTGGTTTTCGT
>JBGTMK010000430.1:0-12133 GCA_041743605.1 Nostoc sp. | reverse complement strand
CAAGTCTTGCACCTGAACCTGGGCGTCTGGCAGTTCCGCCTTGATCATTGCCTCAACCTGCTGCGGACTAATCATCGCTATTCCTGAAAAAACTTACTTTTCTATTATTAACAGATATAGAGCAAATGCCTGTGCCAACTTTAGCTTTTGGCAAGGCTGTGGATAAACGCACCTTTGAGGTGGATATTTGAGAAGTCTGGGCAAAGCTACGGCAGATAATCCCATCGTAGCACTGGGGCGTTCCAAGGTGCTGCTCAGGGAGAGAAGGATTTGTTTGATGTGGGAGATAAGGAAAAACAGGCAACGCCAATTTAATTTAATTTTTTGGGGATGAGGAAGATGAACTACCACCTTCTCTGGGATAGGGAGAATCTACAAAACCTAACTCAAACAACTGTTTATAGGCTTTCTTGCCCAAATCCCGTGTCGGGTTTTGACTCTTAATGATTTGAACCAACAATGGCACAGCTAATTCTGGCTGATTTTGGGCGCGATGTACCAATGCTAGCTGAAAGGTAGCTTCATCTCGCTTTTGGGCCGTTAATAGAGCTTTTTGACGTTGAGAATCAGAAACTCTATTGTCAATTCCCGAAAAGCTAGAATTTAACTCTTGATAAAAATTAGATAGCTGATTATAAACCTGACGTGCTTCTTGCAGTTTCTTAGCAGCTAAGGGGTAGTTTTGAGCAGAAACGGCTTGTTCTGCATCTTTTACTAAGCGATCGCCACCTTGAATGCTCAAAAGGCTGTTACTTTGGGTTATGGGGCGGAGGTTATTGGGATCGTTGGGGTCAATGGGTTGTGGTTGGCTGGTAGTGCCTGGTGACTGTGATACCTGAGCATTCACAGGTGATAGCAGACTAAGGACTGCTATGACTGATAAAACAGTACGGTGCATCAAGGTAACAGCGGCAGCAGTGTTCATGGGATCAATTAGTGCGACAACTATATAAAAAAGTTACGGAAACTTCGGGTATCTTAACTCTGTTTTGGTCTTGGACAAAGCAAAGCTACATCCTAAGTATCTCTGATTTAGGACTGAAAATCGGTTTAATAGAGTTCCCATAACCCCTGTATATTAACTAACTTAAATCTTCATGATCAGCGACACCTACAGTGGACTTGGTTAACGCGTTAATTCCTCTAATGATCATCAATAAATTCAGTAGTTTCCAGACAACTCTTAGCTATTTGCTCAAAAAAATGCCAATTTGGCTGAATATCCTGTCAATAGAGGGTAATCTATATATGTACACATCCTCAAAAGTCGCAAAATACTAGTAATCGTTAGTGACTTATTCAGGATCGGTATAGTAGTTAGTAATTAGTGTCAAACCTTGAAAAAGTGCAGTTTGTTATCATGCACGGTTAATGAGCAATAGTTAAGAGCTAGTCTTGCGACTCTTGATGTTTGATGAGATCAAGAATTAGTAATTTCTGCAAATGCGTGATTAGTAATTTTTGTTTCTTGATGGCTTAATTGTTCAAGTGCCTTTGCTAAATCATCCGTAAGTTTCTTTGCATCTTTTTTGATACAACCGCTTACATAATCTTTTACTTGAATTGGGGAGCCAATATCAATACTTACATCTGTACCCCAATTTGGATAAGGTTGGCTGTAATTAATGCCTATAGGTATAATTTTTACTCCTAGACCGGAATGATTAGATTCAGCACTTAAACCCAGACGAGCAATTCCCGGTTTTAAAGGGACTTTACCATAACGATAAATATCACCTTCTGGAAAAATCACCACGGCTTTTCCCCGTTTAAGTAGCTCAACTCCGTGTCGCAGAGAGCTAACTGATGGGTGTTGAGTATTTACTGGAAAACCCCCTAAGCGTCGGACAAACCAGCCTTGTAATCCTTGGCATTCATCAAGAGTTACCATGAACCGTAGGTCTTTAGCTGTCATACAATCAGCAACAGCGTAGGGTACAAGCAATGCATCCCAACGCGCTCTGTGGGTTGGAGCAAAGATAATAGGCCCAGTTGTAGGGATATTTTTTTGTCCGGTTATTCTAATTTGCCCAAAGAATAATGGTAATAGGCAGTGACGCCCTAATAAATGTGCCAGAGGACTTAACCAAGGAGAAACCCTTGAGGTAGTACCAGCCACCTGATGATTTGCTGGTGGGCGCTGGCAGGTATCGGATGAAGAGTAAAATTCCATCATGACGGATGCAGCTGATTGACGGGTAAAAATTTAACGAAAAGCCTGATTAGTTACACCGTAGATTCTCTTGCGTGACTTGTGTCGTACTCGATGGACAGTTTTACCTCTGTCCGTTAGTTTACCTTACGCCGCTTAGTAGCAAACCAAGTCTGTAATTGCTGACGACAAGCTGACTCTAGAATGCCTCCGATTACTTGGAGACGGTGATTAGAAGCAGTACTGTCGGGTATGTTAATAACTGTACGAATTGCGCCAGTTTTTGTATCGTCTACTCCATATACAAGTAATCCTAGACGCGCTTGGACGATCGCACCCGCACACATTGGGCAAGGTTCAAGAGTTACGTAAAGAGTACATTCATTAAGATGCCAATTTTGTAAAGTTGTTGCAGCTGTCTTGAGTGCGAGAATTTCAGCATGGGCGGTAGGGTCTTTGTCGCGCTCTTTTCTGTTTTCTCCTTGTGCCAGCAATTTGCCTGTTGAATCAATGATAACAGCACCTACAGGGATTTCACCTGCATCACCTGCTGTTTTTGCTAATTCTAGGGCATAACTCATCCATTGTTGATGTATAAGATATTCCGTATACTTGGTTAGCATATTCTTATCAATTTGATATTTTTTGCCCTACAGTTACAGTTTATTGGCACTTTATCAAGCTAGTAATGAAAAGTTTGTAGTAAGCACTTTAGTGCTTAGAAAATAAGGACTAAAGTCCTTACTACGAACTTGCTTACCGAGAAATTTAGAATCCAAAATTGCCCAACATAGCATCGCCAAGGAAATTGTTGGGGTTGATTTGATTTCTAAATAGCGGCTTGGGCTAAAAGGGGATCGAGTTGACTTTGTGTGTCTAGCTGATATAGGTCATCGCAGCCGCCAATGTGCTGGTTATTAATAAAAATTTGTGGTACGGTACGGCGACCGTTGGCGCGTTCTGCCATTTTAGCTCTGGCTGCTTCGTCGCCGTCGATTTTATATTCAGTAAAATTTACACCTTTCCACCACAGCAGAATTTTGGCACGAATGCAGTAAGGACAAGTTTGCCAGGTGTAAAGTTCGACGTTGGCTTTGACTCGCTCTGGATGGCGATTTAAGAGGGGATTAAGAAAGTCCAGCATATTTTTATTAAGCAAGGTTTAAACTATGTCTCTAGCCTAGATCATTGCTTATCGCATCGGCGCTGGAACCCACTTTTGGAAGCCCTCTAAATGATTCCAGTATGCCAAATATCCAGTCAATGCCCAAATTAAAGCGGCAACTATCAGCACTGCTACGCCAATTAGCCGCCAAGTTCGGTTGGTTTTCCAATAGAGAGTTGGCGCTGCAAAAACACCACCTAATCCGGTTAAAATAAAGCCGATTCCTGATAGAAGCGGTTGCTTTGTCATATTCAAGTTGATGATGCGGATACCAACTACGATCGCAACTGCACCAGCAAAGAAGCCGTAAACTGCTATTGTCAATAAATCCCAATTTTGAGCAAGAGAAACCGCAGCTGCCACAAACAAAATTCCAAATAGAACACTTGTTTCACCGAAGGCAATGTTAAAACTACCGGTAACAGGCCAGGTAAAACTCATGTGTAAACCAGTTGTGAGTGCGATGTCTGGCGACAAGCCGCTTCGCGTCTACGCGCCAGTAATCCCGAAACCGGGAATCCACTGTCTTTGATTAGAGCTATCTATACCACGATATACATAGTCAGCCAGTAAAAATAACCCACCTACCATATTGATTAACATTAGTGTGATGTAGTCGATAAACACGATTAACCTCTTAGTTTGACAAGATATTTACTTTGTGCATCGTTTTTCAGTTTTTAGTGAATCTACTAGCTTTCTTCTTTGTTATTTTATACCTAAAGATAGACCTGAATAAAAGCAACATTATGGATATACACTGCTAAATATTTGTACCAGTTCTTAACTTAGTAACTTTTAAACAGGTTTTATACTGGAGTTGTAGGAGTGAAAAATTAGAATGTCTTAACTGGCACTTTTCTAACGAGTTAGCAGTAAAACTTAACTTTCTTCCACGTGTATCCGCCCTTTGGTAGACTTGAAAACTGAAATAGGCAGATAAAACGACGCAAATTCAAGCAGCTGAGAGGGCAAAGTCTGTGGAAAATACACTTGGTTTAGAGATTATTGAAGTAGTAGAGCAAGCCGCGATCGCATCTGCAAAGTGGATGGGCAAAGGCGAAAAAAACATCGCTGACCAGGTAGCTGTGGAAGCTATGCGGGAGCGGATGAATAAAATCCACATGCGCGGTCGCATTGTAATTGGGGAAGGCGAACGTGACGACGCGCCTATGCTATACATCGGGGAAGAAGTTGGTATCTGTACCCAACCAAATGCCGAAAGTGTCTGTAACCCTGATGAATTAATTGAAATTGATATCGCTGTTGACCCCTGTGAAGGTACCAACTTGGTAGCTTATGGACAACCTGGTTCGATGGCTGTCTTGGCAATTTCTGAAAAGGGTGGATTATTTGCTGCTCCTGACTTTTACATGAAGAAGTTAGCAGCACCCCCCGCAGCTAAGGGCAAGGTAGACATCAACAAGTCAGCAACAGAAAACCTCAAGATTCTTTCTGAGTGTCTAGATCGGAGTATTGAAGAACTTGTGGTCGTAGTCATGAAGCGCGAACGCCACAACGATTTAATTAAGGAAATCCGTGAGGCTGGAGCGAGAGTCGCCCTAATTTCAGACGGTGATGTGGGTGCAGCTATTAGCTGTGGTTTTGCTGGAACCAATATCCACGCTCTGATGGGTATTGGTGCGGCTCCTGAAGGCGTAATCTCAGCAGCAGCAATGCGTGCTTTGGGTGGACACTTCCAAGGTCAACTGATCTACGATCCAGCTGTAGTCAAAACAGGTCTGATTGGAGAAAGCAGAGAAGCCAACATCGATCGCTTAAAGTCTATGAATATTAATGACCCCGATAAGGTCTATGATGCTCATGAACTGGCATCTGGTAAAACTATTCTGTTCGCGGCTAGCGGCATTACCAGTGGTAATCTCATGCAAGGTGTACGTTTCTTCAAAGACGGGGCAAGAACTCAAAGCTTGGTAATTTCTAACCAATCGAAAACTGCTCGATTTGTTGATACAATTCACTTGTTTGGTGAACCAAAAGTTCTCCAACTGAACTAATTTTTAGGGAATGGGGAATGGTAAAAGTAAGGGTAAAGCATTTGGAGAGAAATGTTTCTATAAAACGGAAAAATCATCACCAAAACGCTTTACCTTTACAGTAGTTAGTAGTTAGTAGTTAGTGATTAATGGTTGGTTGGAAAACTATCAACCAATAAACAAAAATTCCCCATTCCCTATTCTTACTTAATACCAGATTGCCAACTACCAACTAGTAACTACAATTTAGCAAATGAATATAGCAGTGGTGGGGTTAAGCCATAAAACAGCCCCAGTAGAAGTCCGGGAAAAACTGAGCATTCCAGAACCACAAATTGAAAGTGCGATCGCTCAACTGGCCAGCTATCCCCATATTGACGAAGTTGCAATTCTTAGCACTTGTAACCGCCTAGAAATTTACATTGTCACCAGTGAAGCAGACCAAGGTATCCGGGAAGTAACGCAGTTTCTTGCGGAATACAGTAAATTACCTGTGCTTTCTCTGCGACAACATTTATTTATGTTGCTACATGATGATGCAGTAATGCACGTTATGCGGGTGGCCGGTGGTTTAGATAGTCTGGTACTTGGAGAAGGTCAAATTCTGGCTCAGGTGAAGACTACTCACAAGCTTGGGCAACAATATAGTGGTATAAAAACCATTTTGAATCGATTATTTAAACAAGCGTTAACAGCTGGTAAGCGGGTTCGTACTGAAACTAGTATTGGTACTGGTGCTGTCTCTATCAGTTCGGCTGCTGTGGAATTAGCACAAATTAAAGTAGCAAATTTAGCTGCTTGTCGAGTGGTAATTCTGGGTGCTGGTAAAATGTCGCGGCTGCTAGTGCAACACCTAATTTCTAAAGGTGCTGTGGAAATTAGTATTGTAAATCGCTCTCGCGATCGCGCCCAAGAATTAGCAAAGCTGTTCCCTCAACAACCGATCCAAATTCATCCACTATCGGAAATGATGAGCGTAATTGCCGATAGTGATTTGGTGTTTACAAGTACTTCCGCAACAGAGCCAATACTTGACCGTGCCAAATTGGAAATGGTTTTAGAAGTTCAGCGCTCTTTGATGTTATTTGATATTTCTGTGCCGCGTAATGTTCATGCGGATGTAAATGAATTGGAAAATGTGCAGGCGTTTAATGTGGATGATTTGAAGGCTGTAGTGGCGCAAAACTACGAAAGCCGTCGGAAGATTGCACAGGAAGCCGAGAAACTTTTAGAAGAAGAAGTGGAAGCTTTTGATATTTGGTGGCGCTCTCTTGAAACTGTTACCACTATTAGCTGTCTGCGAAATAAAGTCGAAACCATCCGCGAACAAGAGTTAGAAAAAGCTTTGTCGAGATTGGGTTCGGAATTCGCCGATAAACACCAAGAGGTGATTGAAGCATTAACGCGGGGAATTGTCAATAAAATTTTACATGACCCGATGGTGCAATTGCGATCGCAGCAAGATGTTGAAGCCAGACGGCGCTGTATGCAAACTCTGCAAATGCTGTTTAACTTAGATGCAGGGGAACAGTTTAGTTAAATTAAACAACAAGTAAGATCCCCGACTTCGTAAAAGTTGTCGGGGATCTTAGCTTTTCAATTAGATATACTTCTAATTAGACAATTCACTGAACTAAAATCACCTATCGAATCGGGATTGTAATTACAAACTCTGCACCCTGTCCAGGTGATGAAATGCAGCGTAACGAGCCACTGTGTTTTTCAGTAATTATCTGGTAGCTAATTGATAATCCCATACCAGTACCTTTGCCAATAGGTTTAGTGGTGAAAAAGGGATCAAATAGATGTGACTGGATTGCTTCTGGAATCCCCGTGCCATTATCAGCAATCTGAATAACGACATTTTCATTCACCTGCGCTGAAGAAATACGAATTATCGGTTCTGGACAAAGCCCATTTTGAAAAGCCTCTTCTAAAGCATCAATAGCATTTGCCAAGATGTTCATAAATACTTGATTTAATTGTCCTGCAAAGCACTGAATTTTAGGGATGTCAGCATACTCTTTAATCACTGTGATTTGAGGGCGATCGCTTTGGTATTTGATCCGGTGTTGTAAAATTAATAGAGTGCTGTCAATCCCTTGATGGATATCAGCAGTTTTAAACTCGGCTTCATCCAAACGAGAAAATATTCGTAAACTGAGGACAATTTCCCGGATGCGACTGGCTCCAATCTTCATGGAAGTCAACATTTTAGGCAAATCTTCTGTTAAATATTCAATATCAGCTTCTTCTTTAGCTTTTTGAATTTCTGTTTCTGGGTAGGGATAATGTTTTTGATAAAGTTGAAGTAACCACAACAACTGTTGTGTGTAATCATCAGTATGCTTAAGATTGCCGTAGATAAAATTAACTGGGTTGTTAATTTCATGAGCAATACCAGCAACCAATTGCCCCAAGGAAGACATTTTTTCATTCTGGATTAGTTGGGACTGGGTATGCCTGAGTTCTTGTAAAGTTTCCTTGAGAGCAATATTTTTTTTTCGTAGTGCTTGGGTTCGTTCTTCTATTTTTTCTTCTAGTGTTTGGCTGTAAAATTCTAACTTTTGTTTTGCCTCATATTGTTCTGCTAATAGTCGCTTTACTTGTTGAATTAACTGGTTAAAAGCAATAGCTAAGATTCCCACCTCGTCTTGAGTCGTTACAGGGGCTTGCAGATCAAAATTAGATTCTTGGGTGACTCGTTGTGCCACTTGTGTAACAGCTTGCAGATGACGAGTAATAGTTTGTGCAATTAAAAACCCAATAACTGCCACAATACTGCTTCCCGACAAAAACAATAATCCTAAATACGTCCATAACTTCCATTGAGCAACTTCTAGAAGCGAGGTAGGATACAACACTGTGGTTGTTAAAGACTGACTCACTCCTCTAAATATGATGCTTTTAGCTAAATAGTTTTTGTGATCAATAGTGATTTGTCTAGCAGGTAAATTAGGATGAGGAAATTCCCAAGTTCCATCTTTGGCTACCAACAAGGTTGTTGCAACTACGCGATTTTGTCTGTGGACAATCAGTTGTTTTGAGGAACCCTCAGCAATTTTTTGTATTAGGGTATCGTCTACTAAGTTACCAATGATGATTCCTCCCAAAAGTCCTGCTGATGATTTGATTCCATTTGTCACCACTGCGCTCCTCTACTAGCAGTGCTGGTAACTACTTCGTCTAATAAATTGGCTTGACTTAAGGAGTTATTTCGTAAATCTACGAGGACATTACCCTGAGTATCAGTTACCTTAATCCAATCCAATTTCAATATAGATTTCAGTGGTAGCAATACTTGCAAAAGCAAACTTTGATCGCGCTGTTCCACAGCCTGATTTAGCATATCTCGATTAGCAATCAGTTCTATTTGAGTTTCTAGAGTTTGCTGTTCATACTGAAAATCCTGATAAACTCGTTCAGCAAAACTTTCGATCTCTTGGCGAAAATTCTGCTGCAAACTATCGGTAAACCAATTTCCTAGTACTACTAAACCCAACATGAATACACTCAGGCAAACTGCAAGCATTGGTAGAACAATTTTTTGGCTGAGTTTCAGCCCCCTGAAAAATCTCTGCATGGCACATTTAACAATAATTACTAATTCGTAATGGGCTACGCCTCGCTGTGCTAACGTAATTCGTAATTACAAATTTTTCATTTATTTTGCAGGAACAAAGCCATTATTTTGTAGTAGTTTTTCACCTTCTTTGCTCAATATAAAATCAATAAAACCTTGAGTAGGTGCGGAAGGTATTTTGTCCGTGAGGATACCTATATGACGTACCATTTGGTATTTACCATTGGTGAAGTTTTGCGATTTGGGAGCAATACCATTGAGACTGAGATGATTAACAGGTGATTTGTTGATGAGAGAATAAGCCAAAGAAAAAGCTCCGATAGAATGAGGAGTACTTTGTAAGGTTTCGATCAATTCTCCCTCTTTGTTCAAAATCACGGCTTTATTTGTAGTTTTATCTTCTCCCAAATAATGTTTCCGCAATAATTTTTTTGCTGATTCATCTTCGGGTCTATCCAATAATACTATTTTTGCGTCAGTGCCACCTAATTCTTGCCAATTTTTAATATCACCTTTGTAAATTTCTTTTAATTGCTTGGTTGTGAGGTTATTAACACCTCTAACACTATTATTAGTGGCGACAAGTAACAAATCTTGTGCAATTTCACGATATTGAATTTTACCGTTATCTTCTTCTGGTTTGAGTTTGTGACTGCTACCGACGATATCAATAATATCGTTTTTTAGGGCTGCGATCGCACCTTCAGATTGACTATTGGAGATAAACTCAATTTTGACAGTTTTA
Source organism: Nostoc sp. (assembly GCA_041743605.1). GTDB lineage: Bacteria > Cyanobacteriota > Cyanobacteriia > Cyanobacteriales > Nostocaceae > Nostoc. The sequence goes on along the minus strand of JBGTMK010000430.1, from coordinate 2,491 downwards.
TTTTGGGATTGATAAGCTTGTGCTAAAAGTTTTAAAACTGTTATCGTTGAACTAGAACCACCAATTTTGATAATTTTTTTGGCTTGAGAATCAGCTTGGTTAATAACTTGATTAGAAGTTGTTAGATCAGTCGAATTGACTGAGTTACAGCTGCAAAGTCCAAGGAGGATGATGCCGATGATAGTTGACTGAGCAATCTTTTTCATAAGTGAGTCTTTAAGTATCTAAAACACTATATTTAGTACAAGCTTTCATCACTTAATATTCCCAGATTTTTATAAAATGTAACGGTAAAATTAAATCCTTCATGATAAGTAAGAAAAGACCCCCGACTTCTCAAAGAAGTCGGGAATATGTGGCTTTTATTTGAAAATATATTTTTAGCTTATAAACTATATTGTCCCAAATCAGCTTCACTAAATTTGTGTTTCTTCCTCGGTAAAGATAGGAGGCCACAATTCAGTAACGGGCAATTCCCAACCGGGAAAAAGTTCTGGTATAGTTAAAATCTCGCCATTTTCTAAAACTATCGGTTCGCCTATAGAGCGATAAATTGTCACTGTCTCTTCATCAGGGTCAATCAGAATACCAACGATCGCTCCTAATTCTATAAATTTCAGAATTTTGGCTGCTATAAGTTTAATTTTATCGCTCTGAGATTTAATTTCTACCACCAAGTCAGGGACAAGTTCGCCAAAGTAACGAGGACTTTGGAGAAGTCGGGAAGCTCGAACAAAGGAAACATCGGGTGCTTTGAGGTTTGTATCTGGCATGATGAAACCGCCAGCGGAATCAAATACTCTTCCCCAGCGACGAGGATTTATCCAAGCAAAGAGAAAGGCGATGAGACGACTACTGATTTCGCTGGATACAATATCTGATGGGCCCATGACTGAAATTTTCCCATTTTCGAGTTCCAGCTGGTAATCTAAACCTGCTTCGGTAAAAGCGGTTTGAACTTGCTCTAAATCTCTGATTGTCATCATTGACATAAAAAGCTCCCTATCCCTTTATGGGTAGAATATTCTCAATTCTGACTCTTGTTTTATTTGCCCAAATAAGCTTCTAAAACTTTGGGATTACTCTGAATCTCTGCTGGTGTACCATCAGCCAAATTCTGTCCTTCTGCAAGTACCCAAACGCGATCGCACAAGGACATAACAACATCCATATTGTGTTCGATAATCAGAAAGGTCATCCCATCTTGGCGATTCCAAGTGATAATGCGATCGCAAATATCATCAATCAATCTCGGATTTACCCCAGCAGCAGGTTCATCCAACAAAATTAACTTGGGATTAGTCATCAGCGCCCGTCCCATTTCCAGCAGTGTCCGTTGTCCACCAGACAAGCAACCAGCATAATCATGTGCTTTTTTTGCCAAGCCCACTGATTCTAATAAAAACATTGCTCGCTCTTGCAGTTGCTTTTCTTCCTTAGCGACAATATGCGGTTGCAACTGCACCTGCCAAAAATTTTCACCCGTTTGTTTTTGCGCCGCCAGCAGCATATTTTCTAACACCGACAACCGCGAGAGAGTGCGTGCAACCTGAAAAGTGCGGATTACTCCCTGCTGGGCGATTTGATATGGTTGCAAGTTTTGAATCGGTTCACCATCAAAAATTACTCGTCCCTTATCTGGGCGAATGAAGTTTGAGAGTAAGTTAAACAAAGTGGTTTTACCAGCACCATTAGGGCCAATCAAGCCCGTAATACTGCCTTTAGCAACTTCGATTCTCGCCTCATTAACTGCTTTGACACCACCAAAGCTTTTAGAAAGTCCAGTGGCTACCAAAAGGGGAAGTGGCGATGACTGGTTATTTACCAAGGGTGAGTTCCTCCTTTTTCCCTAAGATACCTTGAGGACGCCAAATCATCAGTACCATCAAAATTAGTCCGATTACCATGATCCGAAATGCGCCCAAACGTGCTTCATCAAGGGTAACGATTCTGGGTAAGACTTCCCGCGTTAGGGCATCGTAAGCAAAGAAAATTACCGCCCCTAAGATTGTGCCAATATTATTCCCAGAACCACCTAAAATCACCATAATCCAAGTGTCAAAGGTGATCTGTGGTTGAAAATTATCAGGGTAAATAGCGCCCAGTTGCCAAGCAAAGAAAGCACCAGCGATACCTGCGATCGCACCCCCTAACATTAATGATTGTAATTTATACCAAAAGACGTTTTTTCCCAGTGCTTTGGGAATTTCCTCATCTTCGCGGATAGCTTTGAGAATTCTACCCCAAGGCGATCGCACCAAAATTTCTAAGCGCCAGTATACAAGTGCTAAAACCAACAGCAACACCAGCATTAAACCCGCTTTTGGGTTGTAATTATACAATCCGATCACTCCAGAAATATAAATCGCTGCTACCAAAGCTGCTAAGACAATTCCCACTCCCAAGCGGGATATAAATTCTTGTTTGTTAGTTATTTTTTTGCCTAAATCAGTAGTTCGAGATATTTGGGTGGTACGAATCCATCGCCATA
>JBGTMK010000429.1:0-4481 GCA_041743605.1 Nostoc sp. | reverse complement strand
AAGATGAAGTAATCAATGCCCAGAATAGAAGAACAGAGGCTCAAGATAAAGTCACATCATTAGAAAAAGATATTGCTGCCCAAGCCCAAGAAATTCGCCAAGCAGAACAAGCTTACAACGCTGCACTCAGTCAAGCCCAGCGTGTAGCATCAGAACGCCAAAGTGAAATTTTGACCCAGTTCAACAAGCGTAAAGAAGAACTGACAACTGTTCAAGGTCAATTAGAACAGGCGAGAAAACAGCAAGCTTTAGAAACCATTGAGGCTCCCGTTGCCGGTACAATTTACAGAGTCAGAGCCACTAAAGGGCCGGTACAATCGGGTGAAGAATTGGTGTCAATTTTGCCGGAAGGAGAAGAAATGCTCTTAGAGGTGAAAGTTCTCAACCGTGATATTGGGTTTATTCGTCAAGGAATGAAAGCAAAAGTGAAAATGGCCACTTTCCCTTTCCAGGAATTTGGTATTGTGGAGGGTGAAGTCATGCAAGTCAGTCCGAATGCAATTGTTGACAAAGAATTAGGCTTAGTATTTCCTACAAGAATTAAGTTAGGTAAGCACTCCGTTAATGTACGTGGTCAAGAAGTAGCATTTACACCAGGGATGACTGCTACAGGTGAAATTGTCACTCGTAAAAAGTCAATTTTGACATTCATCACTGAGCCTGTGACACGGCGGTTCAACGAGGCTTTTTCAGTTAGGTAGGTTTGTAGCCTCTATTATTTTCATAACCATTGCAAAAGCCATGCTTGGGCTAGGGCTATGCATCCCACAACCTACACTTAAAACATAAGGGTTTAGCAATGCTAAACCCTTGTATTCATTTACGATAGATAACTAGGTTGGTTGATTTTCTTAAGCGAGCAAATCAAGATTATTTTTATCCTTATTGCTATCCAAATAGATGCTGTTCAGAATCTTCTCATAGTTTTGGAATTGCGACCATAATTCTGGATTAACTAATTCGTTATTACTTGCGGTTGATGTAAGAGATTTTGCAGTTTCTGCGTAAATGCCTAGTAGCGTGTCGTTAGACATCACCTGACTAATCACAGAACTAAAATCAGAATTATTCCAACTAGTGATAGTTTCTGGTGTCAGATATCTTACCGTTTCTGTAATTGTCTTACTGATGAGAGAACCGGCATCAGAATTATTAAAACTAGTGATGATTGCTGGTGTCAGATATTTTGTTGTTTCTGTAATTGCCTGATTTATTAGAGATCCAAAATTGAAATTATTAAAATTAGAAGTTGTCTGTGATGTAAGATAATTTGCAGTCTGTGCATAGGCACGTGGTAGGTTGTCATCAGACATCGCCTGGTTTACCAGAGAATTGATATTAGAAAGATTCAGGTTAGAGCTTGTTGTTTGTGTATTATTTCCTGCGGTTTCTGTGACAATCTGACGTACTTGGGTATGAGTCAAGTTGGGGTTAGCACTAAGCATTAAGGCAACTACACCAGCAACGTGAGGAGTAGCCATAGAAGTACCACTGTAAGTGGCATATTGATTATTCGGAACTGAGGAGTAGACTCTAACTCCTGGGGCTGTGACATAGGAGATTTCATTCGTTCCAGAACGGTTAGAGAAGTCGGGCATATTATTGTTTCTATCTACTGCCCCAACGGCAATTCCCGACTTGTATGCATAGCGGGCGGGATAGTCTGGTAATAAATCACCACTATTACCTGCTGCCATGACGACTATTACTCCTTTACTGCTGGCATAGTTAATGGCTGACTCTAGAGTGCGATTGGAAGATGCGCCTCCTAAACTGAGGTTAATCACATTAGCTCCATTATCTACAGCGTAGCGAATACCTTTAGAGATGGAACTATAGGAACCAGAGCCAGAGTCATTTAAAACTTTGACGGGCATAATCTTGGCATTGTATGCAATACCAGTGACGCCATAGTTATTATTTTCTCCTGCGATCGTGCCGGAAACATGAGTACCATGACCATTGTTATCTAGGGTGTTGTTGTTGTTGTTAGCGAAGTTCCAGCCGTAATTATCATCAATATAGCCATTGCCATCATCATCTATACCGTTACCCGGAATTTCGTTGCTATTTGTCCAGATATTATTTTTTAAATCTTCATGGTTATAGTCAACTCCAGTATCTAACACAGCGACAACAACACCTTGACCTGTGTATCCCTGTGCCCAAACTTCCGGTGCTTTTACAAGGTCTGCTCCCCAATTATTGCCACCAATATCAGGTACATCAGCAAAAGTATTTTGATTAGTAGCTCTAGCCACTGCTGCTGCTGCATTAATCAACCCATAGCCATTGGTAGAGTTATAATTCTCGGTGCTAAAAGCATTAGCAGTAGTGTTACTGCTATTTTTTAAGTCACTGTTATTTAGTAATTGCACATCAGCACCGACTGAGTTATAGCTACTACTTCTGCTGATATTTAGGCTGTAGTCATCCTTCGTATTAAAACTATCTAATGAGGAGATTGAAGTAACGTTGAGCCGTTTATTTGACAGCGAATTGTTGTTAACATCATCAACTAGCATAAGTATTTTTTCTCAAAGATAGCAATCGTTTTTTGACAAATTGAAGCGTTAAAATTGTTACAAGAAAAATATTTTCATCTGTGAACCAGCCCCCTTCTCAATAATTACTATGGAATTTCATACGAAAATGCTAATTATATTACCAAAGAATATTCTGGTAGACATGATTTTTATCAAGAATAAATTTCAAAACAATTATTAAATTTTTGAGGTGTATTAATGGAGACTAACACAAGCATGAGAAAAGTAAATTATGACTGCTTTTACTAGTTTTAAAACTACTGCGATCGCTGGCTATAAAACAATACGCTTCAGTTAGTCTTAAAAACCTTAAGTTCTGTATGTTGAGTTGCAATAGGGTTCGGATAAGGTTTTTTGATGACACGCCCTAGATCGCAAAGATGGCGCTTTATTGCGTATCTTGCCTTAACTGAGCTGTATTGGGCTATAAAAGTATTTACAAGTTTGCAACCAAATTTAAAAGGCGAATGGAACATAACTCCATTCGCCAAAGACTATTTATCCTGAAGCCGCTCTCCAGAGGTCTATCTTTTATGTAGCCACAAGCTAAATGTTTGCTTGCTGGCGTTGATAGAGTGACCAATACAAACCCTTTTGTTGCAACAACTGTGCGTGAGTACCACGTTCGGCAATCACGCCTTGCTCTAACACCAAAATTAAATCAGCACGTTTGAGGGGAGCAAAGCGGTGAGCAATCAGGAACACGGTACGGTTAGCAGAAACTTTTTGCAGGTTTTGGAGTACTTGTTGTTCAGTTTCACTATCCAAAGCGCTGGTAGCTTCATCTAAGACTAAAATCGGTGCTTGGGAAAGAAATAATCTTGCTAAGGCAATACGTTGTCTTTGTCCGCCAGATAAAGCAGTACCGCGTTCACCAACATTAGTTTCATAACCATATGGTAATTGACTAATAAAGTCGTGTGCTACTGCTAATCTTGCCGCTTCTACTACTTGCTCTGCGGTAATATCGGGACTACCGAGAGTGATATTTTCCAAAACGGAACCGTTGAATAAAAAGTCTTCTTGGAGAACTACACTAACTTGTTGCCGCAGTGAGGCTAAATCGGCACTTTTTATATCAAAACCATCAATAAGGATGCGTCCTGATTCAATTTGATAGAGGCGTTGTAATAGCTTAGACAGAGTACTTTTACCAGAACCGCTACGTCCGACAATGCCGACAAATTGCCCTGGTTCGGCATTGAAAGAGATTCCCCGCAGAATGGCTTCAAAGTTTGGCCGATAGCGGAAAAATACTTGCTCAAAGGTGACTTGTCCTTTCAGGGGCGGTAAAACTAGACCAGTTCCCAGTTCAGCTTCTGGGGAAACGTTGAGAATATCACCAATGCGATCTACAGAAAGTAGCACTTGTTGAAGGTTTTGCCACAACTGTACTAAGCGCAAAAGTGGGCCTGTGACTCTACCAGACAGCATTTGAAATGCAACTAGCTGTCCGATTGTGAGCTGTTGTTCAATGACTAATTTGGCTCCAAACCAGAGAATCAGCATGGTGGAGAAATTGGTGAGAAAGTCACCAATGTTGCTGCTGATATTGGAGGTGGTAGAGGCTTTAAAACCTGTGCGAATGAAGCGAGCAAATAAGCCTTCCCAGCGATCGCGGGCTACTGGTTCTGCTGCATGGGCTTTAACGGAGTGAATTCCGGTGATTGTCTCTACTAGAAACGATTGACTATCGGCAGAACGGTTGAAAGTTTCGTTTAGCCAGTTACGCAGAATTGGTGTTGCAACTATCGTTAATGTGGCAAATAGCGGCAGTACTGCTAAAGCGACAAAGGTGAGTGGGACGTTATAGTAAAACATCAATGCCAGGTATACCACAGCAAAGATGCTATCTAGAATTACAGTTAATGCTGTACCTGTGAGAAACTGACGAATTTGTTCGAGTTCTTGGACTCGTGCTACTGTATCTCCGAC
>JBGTMK010000428.1:0-7176 GCA_041743605.1 Nostoc sp. | reverse complement strand
GCTTTGCGCCTACGCACGGCTACATCTGAAACATCATATCCCCTATGGCCTGCATGGGAGCTTTACTTCTGAGGTTTTTGGGGAAATTTGATTCCTTACTTGGGTGAAACCATTTTTTCGCTGGCAATAATATGTAAATCGATATTTTTGAGCAAGCGCACTAATTTTTGCGTCAAAGATCCTTTTATGAGCATTTGCCAGCGCGTTAGCAAAGCGCCTCCGAAGGAGGTTCGCTGACTCTCTCCAATTACAATTTGGGTAATCCGATATTTCTCGGCAACTTCTGCGATCGCATTAGCTATGTTACTGTTGGTAACACGAATGAAAGTACCTTCAAATTCTTTACAGTGGATGTGTAAGCTTTCCTCTTTGCTAAGGAAACGTTCTGGATCGGCAACGAATAAGGTATAAAGCGGCGCGTTCATATAGTTAGCCAGCCTCGCACCCCGACGTAACAGTTGCATTGAATTGGGATAGGTGGATACACACACCAAAACTCGCTCGTGAATATTACAAAATTGCCCATTGGGAGTAGTGGCGATCGCATTTTCTTCTACGTTGTCTGCTACTTCCCGCAAAGCCAACTCCCGCAAAGCAATCAGGTTACGGCGTTGGAAAAAGTTATCAAAAGATTGTTGGATTTTTTGCGGCGCATAAATCTTTCCTTCTAACAACCGTTCTTGCAGTGTTTCTGGTGTAACATCTACCACTACTACTTCATCTGCTTCATCCAGAATCCTATCAGGGACTCGTTCACGTACTACCACACCTGTAATTCTAGCTACTAAATCATTGAGACTTTCCAAATGTTGGATATTCATTGTGGAATAGACATCAATACCTGCTGCTAAAACTACTTCTACATCTTCATAGCGTTTTTCGCGTGGGGAACCAGGGACGTTGGTATGGGCAAGTTCATCGATTAAGACTAATTGAGGCGTAGACGCAAAGCGGCTTGTCGCCAGACATCGCTTTAAAATAGCATCTGTATCCATATCCGTTAGCGTCAACTCACCGCGAGGATATTGCTTACGGGGTAAAATCTCCAGTCCCTCTGCCTTTTCAGCCGTCTCTTTCCGTCCGTGGGTTTCCAAAAGCCCAACAACGACATCAATTCCTTCCTGCTTGAGTGCATGTCCCTCTTCCAGCATTCGGTAAGTTTTACCTACCCCAGGAGCCATGCCAATAAATATTTTATGCTTTCCCCGTCGTCGTGAAGGATAAAGCGAGTAACTTCCAGAATTTAAAGGTGCAGTGCCAGCCGAACTAGCATTACTATTGTCTGACATTTCATTCTTGGTTATCTGTATGGCAATTCTATTTCATCGGAAAGTACCGCTTTTCCCATGCCCTATTCACTTTTATTAATTTTGCTGACGATTAATATCTTGTAAGTCAAGAGCATAATTCAATCGTAGAACATTGACTCCCGGCTCACCAAAAATCCATAAAAATCTGCCATCAGTATACTTATTAATTAAAGGTAGAATCTCATCTTCTTTTATTCCCCGCGCACCAGCAACCCGTGTCAATTGTTGTCGTGCTGCTCTGAAGGAAATATGTGGATCTAAACCGGAAGCAGAGGTATAAATTATATCGGCGATCGGTTGAAGATTTTCGTCTCGCAATTGATTTGACTGTTCTAGAATCCGCTTCAGTAGCTCTGGATTGCTAGCAGCGAGATTGCTAGCTCCAGATATGCCAGTTGGCCTGGCTCTTTTGCCTTGGCTATATCTAACAGTACTGGGACGAGGATGGAAATATCGCTCAGATGTGAACAGTTGACCAATCAAAGCCGAACCAATGGGTTCATTATTTAGATTCAGCATGATGCTGCCATTAGCTTGATAAGGCAAAAAGACTTGACCCACTACAAGGATTACCAGAGGATAGATGATTGCAGTCAACAACCAAAGCATTAGAGTTATAAAAATTGCTCTGATGGTTTCTCGAATAATAGCCATAAAAAGTTTTCCAATTGCTCCTAGAATTTAAATTTTAAATTTTAAATTTTAAATTTTTAATTCTTTTGCCCACGCAGTAGAACGTTTCAGGGTGCTGTTAGCAACAGCATAAACAACTAGGGCAGTTACCACATTCAAGCACAGCAGGATAAAAATAGCGAGTGATTCTGACCGGAGCTTTCGGAGTCTCCGGCTCCGCTCCTGAATTCTGGCTTCTGAATTCTTCTTCAATTTACTTTCTTCAAGATGTGCTAGTTTCACAACGTCTTGACTTTTGCTGTCCTTAAGCCAAGCCTACAACTGTAATCAGTATATCGATCAGCTTAATGGCAATAAACGGCGCAATCACCCCACCTAAGCCGTAAATTAAGATATTGCGTTGGAGTAGCTGATTAGCTGTCAGCGGTCTAAAACGCACACCCTTTAATGCCAAGGGGATCAAAGCAGGAATAATCAAAGCATTATAAATTAGCGCTGATAGTACAGCAGATTTAGGGCTAGTCAAATTCATAATATTCAAGCTTTGCAGGTTAGCAGCGACAAATATTACTGGGATAATTGCAAAGTATTTAGCAATATCATTAGCGATAGAAAATGTTGTTAATGCTCCGCGAGTAATCAGCAATTGTTTGCCAATACTAATGATATCGATCAGCTTTGTGGGATCGGAGTCTAAATCGACCATGTTGGCAGCTTCTTTAGCAGCTTGCGTTCCTGTATTCATAGCAACGCCGACGTTAGCTTGGGCTAATGCTGGCGCATCATTAGTCCCATCTCCTGTCATCGCAACTAGTTTGCCTGCTGCTTGTTCCTTTTTAATGACGCTGATTTTGTCTTCTGGTGTGGCTTCGGCGATGAAGTCATCAACCCCAGCTTCTTTGGCAATGACAGAAGCTGTAATTCGGTTGTCGCCAGTTAGCATGATGGTACGCACTCCCATCCGTCGCAGTTGCTCAAAGCGATCGCGGATACCAGGTTTCACAATATCTTTGAGATAAATAATCCCATAGATTTCGTTATCGAGGCTGACTGCTAGTGGTGTACCTCCCAGACGAGAAACTCGTTCATAGGCAGCATCCAGTTCTGGCGAATTACGTCCGTTGCGGGAACGGACAAATCCTTTAATGGCTTCTACTGCTCCCTTCCTCGCCTCATATCCACCAGGTAAGTTAGTACCACTCATGCGTGTTTTGGCGGAAAAATCGACTGCTTCTGCCTGACTGGAGTCGAAATCAAACCGTGCTACTAACTTTTCTGCCAGTCGGACAATGGATTTACCTTCTGGTGTATTGTCAAAAACACTAGCTGCCCAGGCAACGTTAGCAATTTCCGACATTGAATGACCGTTGATAGGAATAAACTCTTCCGCTAAACGGTTGCCGATGGTAATTGTACCTGTCTTATCGAGAATTAAAGTGTTGACATCACCACAGGCTTCAACTGCTCGTCCAGAAGTAGCAATGACGTTAAATTGAGCAACTCGATCCATACCAGCAATGCCGATGGTACTTAGCAAGCCGCCAATGGTTGTAGGAATCAATGCCACTAATAGGGCAATCAAAATTGGCACACTGACTGGACTATTGACATAGTATGCAAGTGCCGGCAGAGTTACCACGACTAACAAAAACACTAAACTCAGAACTGCTAGTAATACTGTCAGGGCAATTTCATTGGGTGTTTTACTCCGTTCTGCCCCTTCCACCAAGGCAATCATCCGGTCAATAAAGCCTTTGCCTGGGTCAGATGTAATACGAATAATTAATTCATCTGAGATAATCCGCGTCCCGCCAGTGACGGAACTAGAAACGTCGGAGCCTGATTCTTTTAATACTGGTGCAGATTCCCCAGTAATTGCTGATTCATCCACTGAGGCGACACCCATAACGACTTCGCCATCAGCGGGGATGATATCGCCAGCAACGACGTAGATGTTATCGCCCTGTTTGAGGCTGGTGGATGAAACTTCACTAATTGTGCCGTCGGGAGCAAGTTTTTTAGCGATCGTTTCTGACTTCGTTAACCGCAAGGTGGCGGCTTGGGCTTTACCCCGTCCTTCTGCCAATGCTTCGGCAAAATTGGCAAACCAAACTGTAAAGAATAAAATCCCCGACAATAAACCGTTGAAAAGTTGCGGGTTGTTTTGCAGGGCTGGGCCAAATAGGTTGGGATCAATTGTCAGCAATAGGGTGATGATTGTCCCCACCCAAACCACAAACATCACTGGATTTTTAATTGCATACTTAGGGTTGAGCTTGACAAAAGCATCTCTAATTGCTCTTAAGTACAGCCACTTATTACTTGCCCTGGCCTTTTTACGTTCTTGGCGGCGATCGCCAGAACGAAAATTTGGCCGTCTAGCTTTAAAGTTAGTTGCCACGTGATTCATAAATAAAGTTGGAAGTGAGAAGTGAGGAGTTAGGAGTTAGGAGTTATTAACGCGATGTGCAACTTATTTTTAAAACCCCACTTCTGAGAGGCTTTGAAACAGGGACTCTTTACTGGGATTAGGGACTGGCGACCTGTTGATTCTTGCTCCCCAACGCTACAAGGGTTGGGGTTGGGGGTTAGGTTTGAGAGAAAGTTGCACACGGCATTTATTAGGAACTTCTAATAAAAAAATATCCAACCTGTCGGGTGCGTTAGTAACGCAACCTACGAAACTAGATAATTTATTTATTTTTTGGTATTTTCTTAATTTCAAACTTATAACTCATAAATTTTCTAACTGCCAGATGCTAGTTTTAAACCCTCAGCTATGGGGCCTAAAGCTAGAACGGGAAAGAAAGTCAACACTCCCAAAACCAGTGTCACTCCAGCCGTGATACTAGTAAATACCAGAGAATCTGTTCTTAGGGTAGCAGGGGTTTCGGGAACTGGTTGTTTGCGAGACATCCCGTCAGCTAACAAGAGAATGGCAATTATTGGAATGTAGCGTCCTCCTATTAAGCTAACTAAAGTACTCAAGTTCCACCATAGGGTGTTATCTCCCAACCCCTCTAAGCCGGAGCCATTATTTGCTGCTGCTGAGGCGTATTCATAAACTACTTGGGAAATGCCGTGATAGCCAGGGTTGCTAATTCCAGATAGGGAGATGGGATAAGCTAAGGCGATCGCACTGGGAATCAAAACTAGAATTGGATGAATTAACAGCACTACGCTGGCAAGGACGATTTCGCGCTTTTCAATTTTGCGTCCTAAAAACTCTGGGGTGCGTCCTGCCATTAGTCCAGTTAGGAACACTGTGAGAATTAAGTAAATAAATAGGTAAGCTGTTCCAGTTCCTTGACCACCCCAGATAACCTGGATAAATAAGTTGAAGAGGGTCGAAAATAATCCTGGTGGCATCAAAGAATCATGCATCCCATTCACCGCACCAGACATAGTAGCGGTAGTCATCACTGCCCAAAATGACGTTTGTACCCAGCCAAATCGAACTTCTTTACCCTCTAAATTGGGCTGTTCTAATCCAAAGGCGTTATTAACCAGAGGATTACCTTGCAGTTCTCCCACGGCTGTCACTCCCACGAGAACGACAAAAATCACAAACACCATCCAGAAAAGTAGCCAAGCTTGTTTGATGTTGTTAGCAAATATACCGTAGGTGTAAATCAAGGCGGCGGGTATAGAAATCATGGCGATCATTTCTATCAAGTTAGAAGCGCCATTGGGATTTTCAAAGGGGTGGGCTGAGTTGACGCCAAAAAAGCCGCCGCCGTTCTCGCCCAAAAGTTTGATCATTTCAAAGGATGCTACCGGGCCTCTGGCAAGATATTGTGTCCCGCCTTCTAAGGTTGTCACATCCATAGTCTTAGCTAATGTTTGTGGTACACCTGCGACAAGCAAGGCGATCGCACCAATAATCGAAATCGGTAGCAATATTCGCGTAATTCCACGCACTAGATCGACGTAAAAGTTACCTAGCTTTCTACCCGTCAACCCGCGAATAAAGGCAATTCCCACAGCTAAACCGGTGGCTGCGGAGGTGAACATCAAAAAACCTAAAGCCGCTACCTGACTAAAATAACTTAAGGTTGTTTCACCTGTATAGTGTTGCTGGTCGGTATTGGTAACAAATGAAATCGTTGTGTGCAGCAATACATCCCAGGTGGGCGCACCGAAACCGTTTGGATTCCAGGGCAAGAGTCTCTGAAAATATATCAGCAAATACACTGAAATTCCCATGATGAGGTTAGTAAACAGTACAGCCCGGATATACTGTGAACCTGTCATATCATCCTTCCTCCGAACACCCGCAAGTACGAACATACTTCGCTCTATGGGGTTCATTAAAAAATCAAGCAGTGTTCTTTCTCCCAAGAAGACACGCGCTATGTATCTACCGAGTAACGGAGTGATTGCTATGACAATACATAGCGTTAAGCCTATTTGCAAAAAACCTTGTGCCATATATTTATTTCGCGCTCAATTAAATTTAAGTGCTAGCAAGTCAATTTTTAGAAATAACAGATTAACTGTTGGAGTATTTGATTTTAAAGGATTTACTATTTTCAGTTACAGCAGAATTCAGGAGTCAGAATTCAGAATGGGCTACGCCTCGCTGCGCTAACAGAAGTAAAATAGTCTCTATACCTGGTTTTGAGACAAATCGTTGTGTACTTCACTTTCCTTAAAATCCTCTGTATTACTCCAGATATTTATTAAAGTTTTTGTTAAGAATATTTAATTTTACTTTTAATTCATTTATCTAAACTAGTTAGGATTATTTGTTTATACAATACATTTTCAAAGTTTGCTACTTTCAAAGAATTTTTAGTAAATCAAATATTGATTATGAAAGAAGCTATAAATGAGCGTGGCGAGACTTATGGGCTAATAGCGATGGCTTTTGCGATCGTCATAGGCTTAGAATATTTGACACCACCTGAATACGTATTTGGCTATCTCTACACAGGAACGATTTTGTTAGCAGATTCTCGATTGAATCGAAGATCAGTATTGAGTATAACTCTTGCTGCTACAGGATTAACATTGTTAAATTTGTTTGTCCCAGGAGGAGAAATAATTGGTACCCCTGATTTCGTGGTTAATTGCCGCCGGTGCCCAAGGTTACTGCCTTAAAGGTATTCCTGCTCAGTCTTTAATATTGGCTGTGCGATCAGTTGCAGCGGGCGCTTCTTGGTGGGATCAAACAATTAATTCTTCTCCCCCTGCTCCCCCTGCTCTAGGCTGTTGACTTTGATGAAATTTG
>JBGTMK010000427.1:0-5506 GCA_041743605.1 Nostoc sp. | reverse complement strand
GAAGCAATCCCAGAGACTTTGCGATTGCTTCGCAAAGCTCGCAATGACACAAGAGAGATTTTGCCCTGACACAAAAATAGCATGAGTCAAAAACGTCCAAATTTCATCAAAGTCAACAGCCTAGGTTAACGGCTGTTGCACCTGAGTAAAATATTTATCTGCAATTAACTCAACTTTCCCTGTGCGTTGCGATGCCAAGAAGTAGCTTGGACAAAAACCTCTGGATATGGGAGAATTTGGGCTGTCACTTCACCAGTTTGGCGATATGCAGAGATGTCACGGATATCAGACCAAGTGCTATTGTTCCTCACTTCCTGATTAGGATTTTGCGGTACACCACCGCGTCCTGTTGCGACAAATCGACTGTTTTCACTATCCGTGCAACCTGTAGCAATTTGCTGCGATGGATCAGTGACATTTGCTGGTAGTTCAACTAAGCCGGAATTTGGATCAATACCAATTGTATTAACTTGAACCGTGCCACTAAGCCCAAATTGCGAACTGGCGGTAATATCACTATCAGGCGTGAGTTGGTTGCGAAATTGCAATCCGAAGATACCCCAATAAATCTACAAATTCTGTGGTTTTGACAGTGATACCCTGCCCTTAGGCAAAATTACCAGTAGCAGAAGAAATTCCCGAACCTTCCTGAATTGTCAAACCTCGTCCCCGAATATTAACTGCTCCCCCATTAATCCCACTAGTCTCGATGAGTGAAGATTGTCTTAGTGAAACTGTTCCCCAATCAGCAGAAATGGGGCTAGTTAGTTGCAATCCGGCTTGATATCGATTTCACCACCCACCAAAGCCAGAGTTTGAGCTTGGAATATTTGCGAGGGGCGAAACAAGAAGTTGAGTGCTGGCGTTCCTTGAGTGCGAATAGTTCCGGCATTAGCTCCCAGTTGCAGCCCAACAGGTACACTCATGTTAATAAAGGAGATGGTGTCGCATTAGTAGCATTAAACTTAAACCCATCTGCAAATACTACGCTATCGGCAGTTGTAGCAACAAATGATCCCCCTGCTCACAAAATCGCATTGCTCCCGGCGCGAGGGGTAATTCGCAAGGTAAAATTTATTTGGAGGGTAATGCCTGATAGTAAAGAGTTAGGAGTGAAGAGTTAGGGGTGAAAATCATAACTCACAACTCATACCTCATAACTTTTAGAGAGAGGAATTTACTGTGGAGCAAAAGATTAACTGCGCCCAAGCCTGTGTTAACGGGTGTGTTTTAGGGGATAAATGTCCCAATATTGAGTTTAGAGAAGCAGCCGCAAAATTTATTGAAGAGACTCCCCTAGACAAAATGCTGGAGTTGGCACAAGAACGTCTGCGACAAAAAATGACGGAACCGCCAAAATGGGTTTTTCCTGAAGATCCATAGCATTTGGGGCAATAGGCACGAGCAAGACAGCGTAGAAGTTAAATAGTATCTCGATCTATATTTCATTCTCGCAGTTTTGCCGCCAAGCGATCGCAGTGTCCCTTCTGCTGTTGTGCCAATTCTCCTTCAGGAGTGGTTGAAGCATTCTAGAAAACCTAATTCTTCATCACCGCATCCAAAAGAATATCGGCATCAAAGCGGACTACATCGGTGCAAGGTAGCCCTGTTTCTGCTATTGTTTGAGCGATGCTTTCCTGTGCCGCAACTTCATCTAAATGGGCTGTGTTTAGTGCTATACCCACTACAGGAACACTTCCAAAAGCTCCACCGGCACTAGCAACAGTTTCATAAAGCCGAATCACCTCTGGTAAGGGTGGAATTATGACATGGGGATGATTACGTACATGAACTTGTCCCGCCCGATGTCCTAACACCAGTTGGGTTGGTTGGGAACCACGAATTAGGGGTAGGGTTGCTGTTGAACCAGGATGTAACAGTGAACCTTGTCCTTCAATGTGCAAAATGTCGTAGTTTTTGCCATAGCGCATAACTATCTGTTCCACAGCACCAGCGGCAAAGTCTACCCGCACGGCATCTAAAGCTACGCCGTCTCCTTCTAACATCACTCCAGTTTGCCCTGTGGCGAGGAATTTAGAACGCCAACCCCGCAGTTTTGACGCCCAATGTAACTCTAGGCTAGTTGACATTTTACCAATGGCCATATCGGTTCCCACTGTCAACACCCGCCGACAAGAAAGAGTGCGTGCCATTCCACTCGCAACACTGATATTAGATGGCTCTTTCCGCACATCCCAAATTAGTTGCCCTGGTTTGAGCAGTGCATTTAATTCTGGGATACTCGCCATTGGTGTATGTAAACCATTCACCAGCGACATTCCCGCTTCTAAAGCGTCTTTAATTTCCAGCCAGTAATCATCTGGTACAGCACCACCTCCTGGGGCAATGCCAATTACCAAGACTTCTGGCATGTACTCTAGGGCTGCGGGTACAGATCCCACAATTGGCACATCACGCTTGATGCCTGTTAATTCTGGTAGGGATTTGCCAGCGCACTCGCGATCAATTACGGCTACAATTGGGGATTCACTGTAACGTAAAATCGCTAGCCCTGTTTTGCCGTGAGTCCCAATAGTTCCTTCATGTAGCAATACAGCTACTCGTTGATTAAGTGGTAGACGCACTGTGTTGTACTCCCAAACCTGGTAAATCGTTTGGCAAAACTCTTCCTTCTTTTAGCAATGCACCCGTAAAGGGATCATCAATTAAATTAAGGTGACTGTCTAAATCTAAATAATCAGCTAGTGGCGCTAGCTGTAATGCTGCTGTATTAGCTAGCGAACTATCAGAATAGCAACCAAACATTACTTGCAACCGATATGCTCGCGCTGTATGCACCATTCGCATTGCCTCTGTTAGTCCCCCTGATTTCATCAGTTTGATATTAATACCATCCACGTAATTTGCCAAATCGGGAATATCGGCGCTTGTGAAACAACTTTCATCGACAAAGATGGGTAGGGGAGAGTGTTCTTTGAGTTTTGCTAAACTTGGTTCCTGCCCCCGTGGTAATGGCTGCTCTACATACTTTATACCTAAATCAGCCAGCCAATTGCACATTGCGATCGCATCTTCTAAATTCCAACCCCCGTTGGCATCAACAAATAATTCTGGTTCAGGCGCTTCTTTTCGCACCGCCAAGAGCATTTTTTTATCTGCATCTATGCCATCTGGACTACCTAGCTTCATCTTAAAAAGGCAGACATCGGTAAATTGTAACCAGTCTCGCGCTCTTGCGATCGCACCTTCAGGCGAATTAATCCCAATTGTGACAGAAGTCGGGACTATTTGATTGCGATCGAGTCCCCAAATTTGCCACAAGGGTAATCCTACACGCTTACCCAACCAGTCATGCATTGCCATATCCAAAGCAGCTCTTGCAGCAGAAGGAATTTGGTTTTGTGTTAAAACTTGCTCAATTTCCTGCCGCTGTAAGGGGCTGAATGTTTGCAACAGTGGCACAACTTGCTGTAGGGCATCTTTGATGGCATCAGTTGATTGCCGATGATTACCCACGCCAAATGGTGATGCTTCTCCCCAGCCTTCAATCCCATCGGATGAGATCCTCACCCATACATTAGTTGTTTGTGCCGTTGTGCCCCGACTAATGGTCAACGGAAATCTTTTGTTGACTGTAAATAAATTTACATTTATTTGCATATTTATTTTGCATATTATGTTATCGCAAAAGCCAGTGTAAGTTCAAAGTTTAGATTATCGGATACATCTGTTATACTTTTTTACACTCATTACTTCATGACTAAAGTTTTTCATCTTGCCCATTGCTGCAAGATGTAAGCATAAAAAGCCTCTTTATCTACCTTATCCATTGCATAAATCTTCCGACCACCAGGAACTACTTTAGTACGTCCCTGACTAAGACCAGTGGTGATAATTTCTGTTTCCCATTCGCGCAATTGATAAAATTCTGGATGTCCCAGATAAGCTGTTGCCAACACATCCCAAAAATAATAATCTTGGGGAATAACTAGTGCATAACATTGTCCGGCTAAATCACAGATGGGATAGTGGCGTTGTCGTCCCATTTTGTATACTAATTCTGATGTGACTGGGACATTGTTAGTTAAATCCAAAGGACACATAATAATTTCAATTTGGGTTTGCCATACCCGCGCTGCTGAAACTGCGTCCCAATAAACATTCCATTCGGCAGAACCGTCTTGTCCTGGTTCCAAACTTTTTTCCACATTGCCACCAACATTCAACGCACCCCCCATCCAAACAATTTTGTGAATCTTGGCTTCAATGTCTGGTGCTTTGTCCAAAGCCACTGCAACCGTGGTCAACGGTCCTGTTACCATCAACGTTACGGGGCTTGATGCGTCACGCAACACCTGTATCATGAAATCTTGACCTGTTTTGCCAACCAGAGGTGTGGTGATGGTTTCCTTTTGATTGAGAATGGGGAGATGGTCAACGATAAACGAATCACGGCGATAGAGAGTAGGAAACGGATTGATACCGCGCACAGTACTTTCTGCAACTGGGATATGAGAAAATCCCATCAAATCTATAATTTTACGTGTGGCGCTAACAGCAGGTTGAACGTAGCAATCTGCTGGAGTGACGACAACACCAAGGAGTTCAATATGATCCATCGTCAACAGCAGCATAGTTGCCAGATAATCATCTACACCGCCATCGTGATCCATTAATACAAGTTGTTTTGTCATAAAAGGAGAATTAATATGGATGAGTTTATCGAAGCTGCAATTCAAGAAGCAAAACAAGGCAGACAAGAAGGTGGAATTCCCATTGGTTCGGTTCTCGTTAAAGATGGCAAAATTCTCGGCAGAGGACACAATAAACGTGTGCAAGACGGCGATCCTGTTACCCACGCCGAAATTGATTGTCTCCGCAATGCTGGAAGAGTTGGCAGTTATAGAGGGACGACACTCTATTCAACTTTAATGCCATGTTACCTGTGCGCTGGGGCAGTGGTGCAATTTGGCATTAAAAAAGTCATCGTTGGAGAATCTAAAACTTTTCCTGGTGCTAAAGAATTTATGGTATCTCATGGTGTAGACGTAATCGATCTTAATCTTGACGAATGCGAACAAATTATGAGTGAGTTTATTGAAACGAACCCTGAACTTTGGAATGAAGATATTGGTAAATAGTCATTTTTCATTTGTACTGAGCAACTCGTGCCGAGCGGACTTGTGCTGAGGGACTTGCGAAAAAATAAAGTACCAGCCATTCTAAAAGATACAGCCCTTGCTCTGACTGCTTCCCAACCTAAAGGCTGGGAAACCATTCTGGTAGGGCTGCCGCCTCCAGTAGCTGGAATTGAGGCAGAGCCTCTTTTAAATACATTCCCAGCCTCCAGGCTGGGAACGAGATTATACAAGCCTTTGGGCATTTCTTAGTGCCATTCAGGTTTTACCTACTGCCTCCTTCAAGAAAAACTGTTTGTTTGCAAGGAACCTAACTTTCCCTTACGTCCTATAGGTACACACATTGGCGTTCCCAAAATTGGGTCAGGAATAATCCGACACTCTAATTCAAAAACCTCCTGAACCAT
>JBGTMK010000426.1:0-4749 GCA_041743605.1 Nostoc sp. | reverse complement strand
CACCCTAGCTTTAAGTAAGGTTGCTCTTTGTAGGAGTGCATGGGCATCCTTAGCACTGAGTAAACCCGCTTCGTCCACAATCCAGATTTGATTTGGTTCAATCTGTGGTGGTGGTTCCGAAACCAGTAATCGAGCAACAGTAAGAGACTGAATTTTTAACTCTTCGCTCAAAACCTTAGCAGCAGAGGAACTAGGGGCGAAGCCAATAATAGTGTAGCCGGCATCCCTTGCGATCGCTTTGAGTTCTTTAAGAGCAAAAGTTTTCCCAGCACCAGCTACTCCCTGCCATGCAATGAATTGGTCAGATGTAGTTGCAGCTAATTCTACCGCTTCCCGTTGCCCTTTGTTCAGTAAAGTATTCTCCAAAAGGCTTTCAACTACTTCCGGGTGCGAAATTGGGTTAACGTTGCCTTGTGTCTGCTGCATTAACTCTATTGTCGCCAACTCCCGTCGGACTGCTGTCATCGTTGTAAATTGATGAGTTAAACCTGGCAAGCCGATTAACTCCTGGTGGGATTTTATCAATGGCTCAATGGCTGTTACATCAGTGGCTAAACGTTCTTCTAGGACGAATTTTTCTAAGTCTTCCTGGGTAAATGCTACATTCCTTTCTGAGCAGTGAGCGATCGCTAAATTCAAAACGTGACTCAAATTCAAATCATTGGCTGGTACATTCTCCCAAGCTTCCCCAGGTTTGACAAAGGTAATTCCTAGCGCCGCTGCTTCTTCAACCCAGTAAGCTTTTAACTCTGACTCTGGTAACTTTTCCTTACGCTGGCGAGTATTATCCCAAATTTTTTCACGTTCTGCCCAGGTGGAGTTAGCTCCAGCAAGAGCGAGTATTTGCTGTCGGCGTTGAGAAAATGCCTCTAAATCCTCTTCCTTGAACCCTTTTATATCAAATTGCCCATGTTTGCGGAGTTCTATCTCGTAGCCAAGCTTCTGCACCTCACGCGCCAGAGAGCTTTGGTATGCCATCCCCAAGAATTTCTTATTGGCGAATATTTCATTATTGCCCAAACTCAACCACCTACCATCTGGAGTTTGGGTCATGTTCATCAGCAAACAATGGGTGTGCAGATGTGGGTCTAAATCCCGACTTTCGATGTGATCGAACTGCGCGACGACCAAGTTACCAGTCTTAACTCTATGTCTGCCGCTATTATCTGTCACTCTGGTATAGGCGTAACGCTGCTCTATTAGCTCCAGAGTTTCTTTTAGCGCCTGATGGTGAGCATCAATCAAACGAGTATCCCCGCCCACCAAGGCCATCAAGCTTACACTTTTGGGCGCAGAAAATGTACAGTCTAATGCGGCTCTGCGTTCGTCGGGCTTCAAGGTCCTGGCATTTAATTGCTCACGACCCTGGGGTGAACGCCCTGAGATCACATTTTTAAAAGCTTCTTCATCATCGATTGCCCCTGACAAACCCAATTTTAAAGCACCTTGACCACTCCAAAGCGACTTCCCTTGGTGGTAGTAGTTTTTGACGAAGTAGTTCACCGCCATCTCTGAAGAAACATTAGCTGCTGTTAGCATGGCTTGTCTTCAGAAGGCACTCGCCCTAACTGTCTCCTCTTGGACAAGGAATCTTTTACTCTCCTTTCGTAAAAAGTTAAACCTAAGTGAGCAAATGGTTCAGGAATAACCAACCCCTTTCGGGAATCCTCAACAACATACTCAATTTCTATATCTTTATAGGTAGCCAGTTCTGCCATCACATTTTTAAAGTGCTTACCGTCAATGCACCAAACATGGAATCGTTGATATCTATTAGCTACTATCTCTTTGAAAAATCTTTCATTTGCTGGCAGTCTCCTAAAAACTTCGACTGCATCACTATGATATTTACAAAAGTTTACAGCAATCCAATTCAGATTTTTAAAGTAAGCCACTTTCAAAACTACGGGGGAATCTCTCTTTCGACGGCTTGGGTAGCTACTCCAATGAATACTATTTTTCCAGAAGCACATTCTCATCATCCAACTTATTTCTGTATGTAGCCTAGCCAAACTTATTTCATGAGATTTCGACTCCAACATTTTTTATTCACCAACTTTCATACCATTTAATATAGCAAAAAACTACAGCATTCTTTCCGCCAAATATGGCGTATTGTGCGTCAGAAAAAGATGGATTGTATGGCTTGTGGTTCTTGAAGCTAATTACTAGATAATTGGGAGAATTCTTGAGAAAATTGGGAAGTGTTGGGAAGTACTAGGAAGTCTTGGGAAGTCTTAGGAATTGTTGGAAAATATTAAGCTAATGAGAATTTTGTGACTGGATGATGTTGAATAGTTGAAAAGGTAAGAAATGAATTGGAGATTTGGGAGATATTGTTTAGATATTGGGAGATGTTGAATGTAATTGGTGATTATTGGGAATTGAGGGATTTTGTGGAGATTTTCTATCAGATGCACGAATTCATGGAAAGTCAAAGAGTATTGCCAAAACTGTAATCTTTCTTTGTAAATGTGGAAAAAATCACGGTTTGGGCGGTTCAAGTTGAGAGTAATTATCAATTAGATAGACAAAAAAAGGGTCAAAAACAGGGAGAATTTTTCTTGTGGATTTAATGTTGAGTCTTGATCCGGGAACTTCAATGACGAAGATGGTTTATCGTGTTCTCTCGGAGATTTCGTACAAGTCAGAATTGCTGTGTATGGAACCAGAGTTAATTAAGATTTCCAAAGACTCGCTGGATTTATATGAGTCTGGGCAAATGAATCGGCCCAATCCAGAGAATGAAGCGTGGATAGAGTACAACGAAGAATATTATGCGGTTGGGTTTTTGGCACAAAAGTATTTTGAAGCGCGAATCAATTTTTTAGAACTCAAGTATGAGAACGCGATTCCAAAAACTTTGGCAGCAGTGGGGGCAATAGCGATTAGAGATTCTTTGAAGGCAAACTTTGATTTATCATTGGGGCTGCTATTGCCTTATGGGGAGTGGGAAGATAGAGAGAGATTAGAGAGGGGTTTAACTAAGGCACTGTCTAGCTTTAGCTTCCGAGGGAAACAATTTTGTATAAATTTGATTAACTTTCAGTGCTTGCCCGAAGGTGGGGGACTGATATTGACGCGAAGTAAAAAACTTGGCACAGATTTTAATAAAATGAACATTGCTGTGGTGATGCTGGGTTTTCGGGATATATCAGCTGTAATCTTTGAGCGTGGTATCTCAACTGGAAAGACGGAAGGATTGGGCTTGGCGTGGATGCTGGAGAGAATCAAAAGCCGAACATCAGGGCAAAACTTACATGATCTGTTAAAGGCTGTTCATCTATCAGGCCCGACATTGAAACCGAGATACTGCAAACCTTTGGCTCGGAGCAAGAAGTCTGATTTTCAGGTTGAGGAGATAGCACAAATTATTGAAGTGGCTGACTTATCTCGTAAAGAATACTGGGAAAAGGTATCCACTTGGCTCAAAATTAATATTCCTGCCCATATTGAGCAAGTCATTATTGGTGGTGGAACGTCGGAATATTTAGGTTCGGAGTTGAAAAATTTGTTTACTCATACCGACATTTCATGGGCAGCAGAATTATCTGAGGATGTGCGTTTAGCTTTTAACCTGCCGATTAAAAAAGATGCCTTGTGCTTGCGTTTCACTGATGTATATGGATTGTTTCGTTACCAACACGCTACATTTCGTAATTCGTAATGACGCTCCTGCGTCGCTACCGCTACGCTAACGTAATTCGTAATAGTAATTTGCTTGTGAAGAGAGGAATATTAGAATGTTTTCAGATGTTGAGTTTCGCTTACGAAGTAGAGTTAAGGCTGATAGTAAAGAAGCCGTGGTAATTAAGTATCTAAACTCCAGAAATACTCTTTATCCTGCTAAAGATATGGCGATGATTGCTATCAGCAGCTATTGGCTTCCTTTAGCTTATCAAGCTGTGAATCAATCAGTGGATTTAGAGCCACACATTCGTGCTTGTCTTTACCGCCTTCAACTCCACTCTTCATATTTGATGGGACTGCTGGGAGAAATCCCGCCTCAAGGAACGCCGATGATTGCAGTAGCCTCTAATCAATCACAGCCACTACAACTAATACAATCATCACCATTACCAATATCCAGGACTTCAGTCAAAGAACCATTACAAATAGCCAGAACTCCTGTACCAGAAGAATCGGAGTCGGGAACTGACTGGTTAAATCCTTTTTAGGACTGACCATTTTTTGAATTGATTTGACGCATTGCTCCTTTCTGAGCATCTTTTTCAGTGAACGCAAATATGTCGTTTCAAGCTTTTTAATTAGGAGTGCATGATTATGTATCAACCACAAGAACTTTTTAACGACCTTTCACCATCAGAAATTAGCCGGACTTTACGCTTGAGTGGGATACATGAAAAAGAGTTGTATACCGAGAATGATGCAGACAGGTTTCGTGAATGTCGCACCTTAATTGAGCAGGGTGGAAATGATGAGGAAGTAATGGCTCTATTATCTCCAATTGTTGACAATGCACTGTCAGAAACTCTGGGCAATTCCTCGTCGTCAACGAAGAATGGGGGGAAAAAACAAGGGAAGAAAGGCCAATTACCATTAGATATCACTGAATTACTAGTTATTGCTCGTGAAAGAGGCTATAAAATCGCACTTTCTCAGGCTTTATTAATTCTCCAAGTCTGCGGACTATCTGAGCAAGATGAGTATAGCCCAGATGAGTGCGAACGCTTTCTTGAAACCTACAAATCAATAAAAGAGCAAAACAAATCCTTTGAAGAAGTTGCA
>JBGTMK010000425.1:0-11325 GCA_041743605.1 Nostoc sp. | reverse complement strand
ATTTGGTGCAGTTTCTCCTGTGGGAGTTGATTGATTTTCCCTAGTTGGAGTTTCCGAAACTGGTGGATTTGATGGAATAGCTGTTGTTAGTGGCGTTCCCTTTCCCAATGTAATTTCTTGACGGCGGTTCCAAGGAAGATTACCAACTGGAATTGTTGGTGTGGCTATCGGTGTCGGTGTCGGTGTCGGTGTCGGTGTTGGTGTCGGTGTCGGTGTCGGTGTCGGTGTTGGTGTCGGTGTCGGTGTTGGTGTCGGTGTTTGTGTGGCTATCGGTGTCGGTTTAGGAACTGTCTGTTGTTTAAAGGTTTCGCTCTTAGGTTGAGAGGCGTAAATTCGGTTCTTTTGCTGTAGATTATCAGCAGAATTTATTGCGCTAAAATCCTGATTTTTAGGCGTAGTTTGTCCTGTTTGTGGTGAACTTGCTGGTACAGACTTTTGAGTTGGCGAAACCGTTTTTGGTGTTGATTTTGATTTGGTTATTGATTTTGTGTTGGGAGCAATGTCTATGAATTCAATGGGAACAGCAGATTGACTTTGCTGGGGAAACCACAGACTAACTGCATTAGATGAGCGCATCAACCAGAACGCCAGCAAATGCAGAGAGACTGAACCTATAACGACAGAAATCCACAAACCTGGTGAATCAGTGTGTCGCCTCCAGACTTTGGCTGGAATTGGAGTTTTGTCTGCAACCGATGGTGTCATATTAGAGAAACTGGATATGATTAGGCACTCTTACTTATTGGTAATGCTTTCAAATACCAGTCTAAATTTTAGCGATTAACCATTACTTCTGGTGTAACAGCAAAAGTCAAAACTGTTTCATCTACTCCTTTCAGTTCTAGCGGACTACCTTTAGTAATTTCTCCTTCCTGTAAATAATCTGCCACGGCAGCAGAAACCAGGATTGTACCGGGAACAGCGGCAGCTTGCAACCTTGCAGCAATATTTACACTTGGGCCAATAGCAGTATAATCAGCACGTTCAGCGCTACCAAACATCCCCACAACAGCAGTACCTTGGTGGATACCGCAGCGGAATTGAACGCTAGTAAGTTTGTGGCCATCAAATACACCTTGTTCTTGCCAACGCTGGTTCAAGTCAGCGAGTGAGCGGTGCATTGCTCTGGCTGTATTTATAGCACGACGCACCTGTTCATTGGGGGTTAGTTCTTCCGGCGCTCCGTATAAAGCTAAGATAGCATCTCCCATAAATTTATCTACAGTGCCGCCATTGCCAAAGACAACTTTGGTCATGGCTTCTAGATATTCATTTAGCAACTCTGCGACTCGTCGGGATCTGAGAGTATTTGCTAGTTGTGTAAAACCCACAATGTCACTAAACAAAACTGTAATTAAACGTGGTTCTGGGCGCAAATCTAAGGTTAAATCTCCAGTTGCGGCTTTTTGCACCAATACAGCCGGTAAAAAGCGCTTTAGCACCGATTCGGTGAGATAAGTATTTAACTCTACGATTCGTCGTTCATTTTCTTTTAACCCTAAAAGATTCCGAACTTCCGCCAAAAGTTCGCGATCGTTGAATGGTTTTGCTAAATAAGCATCCGCCCCATGCTCTGTACCTTCGATGCGGGTTTCCTCATCTACTTTCGCTGTCAGCAGAATGATTGGAGTTCCTTTCAACTTCTCCTCATTGCGGATCATCTGAATCATCTCAAGTCCGCTGACCAAGGGCATCATTAAGTCAGTCACAATCAAGCTGGGTATAATTTCCTTAGCTTTACTGTGCCCTTCATGACCGTTACGAGCTGTCTGTACATGATAGCCATTGCGGCGGAAAATCTCAGATACGTAGGTTCGCAAATCCGGGTTGTCATCTACAACTAAAATTGAGTGTTGAGTCTTGGTCTTATGTGCTGAGTCTTGAGTATCAATATTGGGGGAGAAGTTGATTGTAATATCTTCAATATTGTCTGTTGTTGATTCTATTAGTTCTAAATCAGCCAATTCTACGCTGGCGCGGCTCGTATTCACTTCAGTAGGCGTTTCTAGTACTTGCTGTGCAGGTAAATGAGCATTTCCAGTCACAAGCCATAAACTAAAGGTTGTACCTTCACCATAAACTGATTCCACACTGACTTGACCACCATGTAATTCGACCAATTCTTTAACTAAAGCTAAACCCAATCCACTGCCTTCATAGGAGCGGTTTGCTGAACCTTCAGCTTGGCGAAAGCGCTCAAATAGGTGGGGAATTTGTTCTTTAAGAATGCCGATTCCAGTATCTTGGACTTGCAAGATGCAGCGATCGCGCTCAGATTTTAGTCTGACACTGATCGTGCCACCTTCAGGAGTAAACTTCATGGCATTTGACAGGAGATTATAAACCACCTTGTCAAATTTTTCCATGTCCAAGTACACTGTAGAACATTCATCTAACTGGGTAGCGAGATGCAGTCTCTTTTTCTCGCAGTAGGGACGAAAAGATTCCACTATTTGGCTGACAAACTCGACTAAATCACAAGGATGGAAGCTAGGCTGCATTCTCCCCGCATTCAGGCGTTGTAAATCTAGGAGTTGATTTACTAATCGCAGCAGACGCCGGGAGTTACGCAGGGCGATCGCACTCTGGGAGTAAGATAATCCCTCACCAGCCGCCACCGCTGACTCTAGAGGCCCTTGAATCAAAGTAATCGGTGTGCGAAATTCATGGGAGATATTTTGGAAAAATTCGGTTTTTTGTTTATCTAATTCCAGTAAGCGTTCAGCTTGTTGGCGAGTTTTTTGATATAAATGTGACTGTTGGACGGCGATCGCTGCTTGAGCAGCTACTGCTTTCGCTAACTCGATATCAGATGGCAGCCATCGGCGTACTTTTTTACCTTCATGTAAGGTAATACTACCGATACATTTACCGTCAGCTAATAATGGCACAAACATGAGCGATCGCGCTGGCATTTTTAAAGGCAAATTAAAGCCCTGCACATCTGAGGAAGAATAGCTTACATTACCAATTACCACAGGTTCGTGTGTCTGTAGCATCTGTTGAAGGATGGGATTCTCCTGTATTGATGCTTGAGAATAAGGTAATCTCGGAGTTAACAGGTGATGATTGCTACTTGATTTATTGTCTGAATCTGGCGATGCCTCCGGTGGGCTGTGCCTACCGAAGTTTTCCAAATGTTGAAAACTGTCATACAATCCCACACACTCGACAAACTCATCATCCTCTGTCCACAAAGACAGGACACAGCCATCGACTTGTAAAGCTTGTCCCAGTTGCTGGGTAATCGCCGCAAAGATATCTTGGGGATCTAGGCTAGAGCGAATTGCACTAGTAATCGTATTAATTAAAGCTTCTCGCTTGGCAAGGGCACGTACTTGTTCATAAGCATAAGCTTGAGATAAAGCTAAGGCTGCCTGATCCGCCACCATCAACACTAACTGCACCTCATCATCTCCCCAAAAGCGAGGCAGAGAACACTGGTGTAGTGCTAGCACTGCCATCAGTTCTTGTTGGCAGATCAATGGCACAACTAAACTAGAACAAATATTAGCCGCAGCAAAAGCTTCCCCACGCTCGCGCAGTTCGGGAGTCTCACCATGAATCCGCTCATCATCGATCACATCATGAATCACCTGGACTTCACGGGTTTCCCACACCGTCTGAGCCAAAAGAGGTAAAGGAGAAACAAAAGGATTAGGAGTTGAGGGCACAGAAGAAAGACTTAATGCAACTTCCCCTCTGCTACCCGCCTCAAGAGCTTCTTCAGAAAGAGTCTTCTGATAAATGAATCCTTTATCCGCTAACTGCTCATCTTGGAAGGGACGCAATAGACAGACATCCACCTCCAACATGTGACCCACTGTATCTACAATTGCTTGCAAAATTTGTCTATAGTCTAAAGCACTGCGAATCGTATTTGTAACGGTATTTAGCAGCGATTCTTGCCGGAGTGTGCGGGTAAGTTCGCGGGTTCTAGCTTTGAGAACATTGTGGGTATCCAAAGCTTGGCGTACCACCCCTTTAAGTTCCTCAGCTTCCCACGGTTTGGTAACATATTTGAATACCTTACCAGCATTAATTGCTTCCACCAAGTCTTCGACATCGGTGTAGCCAGTTAAAATAATCCTGATAATATCTGGATATTGAGTTGCTGTTAGGCTCAAAAATTCTGTACCGCTCATCATCGGCATCCGCTGATCGGAGATGATCACCGCGACCTCTCCCTCTTGAGCCAGCAGATCAAGGGCCGCAGGGCCAGAGTTTGCCCTTAGCACCTTATAGTCGCGATAGAAAGTGCGGTAAAGCAAGTCAAGGTTGTCTGGTTCATCATCGACAACCAAAATTTTAGGCTTACTGTTTGCTTGGGATTTCATGCACCGCTTTCCTGCTGCAACGGCAGTCGGATAAAGAATAATCTGATCAGGTAAGGATTTTTCTGAGTCAGGTGAGAGCAGAGCATTTTGACCAATAAGGCTGTTTGGCTACATGACTGCTGGGTGTAGGAGCGTTTACTCACAGTAATTCGTCTCAATGGCTTATGCCGATTACCATTTGCTTTGGTGCAGTGTAATTGCTTTCATAGTCTGTTTTAGTGTTACAAAGTCGATGCTTGCTTGCCAAATTTTCCTTCACCTCCTGTGAGCAATGTCTGATACTACATCCAGCACTCATAGCTAGCTGAAAAATCCAGATAAAGCTGCATATTAAGTTTTCCCTCCGCAGCACTTGTACTAACACTTGCAGGTAAATTTTATTTATGGTAGTCATGGTAGAGTCAGGAAAATTAAAACAATAATATTTAAAACCAAAGTATACTATTAGACAAATACCTCTTTCTAATTTAGCAATCAGACCTATCATTAAGATAAGTGGTAGTAGTTGAGGAGTTAGAGATTAGGGATTAAGGAACCTTGTAGATTCCTGTGCCAGTAGCTGTACAGCCTATTCATACAACTTAGTAGCAAAGTAGTGTTAGTGTAGCGGCAACTGCAAAGATAAAGTCAGTACTGTGAGCAAGGGTGGTTTGAAAACAGAGTTGGCCGATGGTGTACTTACTTAACAATTTTGTAGGTACTTCCTACAGACAAGTTATGCTATTTCTCTGACTACTCACCCAAAGCTGTAACATTTTGCAAATATTTTTGTGGTCAACAGTCTGATCTCCTGTCTACCTAAAACAACGGATGCATCTCAAACTTACTTAACTTAAGATTACGGATGTATGAAACTGTAACTCCTAACGCTCTTTCAAAAATGCAGGTTATGAAACCCCAAACTAAAGTGTAAAGCTTTGTTTGATCCGCAAGCAAAAGTGAATTCGCAATATCGGTTCAATTCAATCTCCTGGGCAAATTTCAAGCTCTGATTCTCTTTAAATCTTGCTTTTAGGATATTTGAGAAGATTTTCTTTGAATAAAATCAATACTAAACTAGCCTTGAAATATCGGTTTTTTCACCCATACCACCAACAGCCAATCGAGCCAGATTCCTACCAATTCCAAATTCGTGTGGCTACACCTGCTGATTTGATTGGTGTTGCCCAAATTATTACTGAAAGCTTTCACTCCCACAATGGTATATGGGGATGGGCTTTTCCGTTGCTACGTCTGGGTATTTACGAAGACTTAAGGCATCGGATGGCGTCACCTGCGCCCCGTCATGTTTGTTTAGTCGCCTTTGAAGCTACTACTGGTGAGACTAATAACTTAATGGGAAGTGTGGAACTAGGTGTACGTTACAGTGATTCGTGGAGCCAGGTTGGTGTAGGTTTTCCTTACTTATCTAATTTAGCGGTACACCCAAAATACCGTAGACATGGCGTGGCTTCAGAATTACTTACTAGCTGTGAAAGAGTCTCTCGCGAGTGGGGATTTCAAGACTTATATCTCCATGTTTTAGAAAATAACCATCAAGCAAGACAGCTTTATTTCAAGCTGGGATATCGAGTGCATAAAGTTGAATCGAATTGGAATACATTTTTCCTAAGACGCTCAAGCCAAATGTTATTGCACAAACACCTGAGTGCTAGCAATAATTCTTTTTGAGAAGAATATTGTATTGAAACTGTTGGACGAAAAATCTTATTGATGATCTTAAAAAAAGTATCTTTTGAGCAAAAATTTTTAATATTATAAAATGTTAATTTTTGCGCTTTTTGGATTTATCGTTAACAAATCTTTTAAGTATCAAAATATAGATCGAAGATGGATTATAATGGCAATATAGGTGAAATTATGCTGAAAAAACTCATCACTTCCTCATAATAACTTTGTAAATTATATATTCATCTTTATAAAAACTTTAAGAAAACACTACTAGAGTTTACAGACAAATTTAGTTATATCTCATAAAATATAATCACTCAATTAATGAAACAACATTTATCTATTGCTATTTTTAGTTAGTTTGACCAGAAAAATCTTGATAATATAAAGAATTCAAAAACCTGATTTGATATAACACCTATTTCCGTTTTGAAGTGCATACTACCACCACATTTATTGAAAGTTTAAAAAACATGGATAGCGAACAGCATCGACGCTATCAGACCTCTATGGTATCTACTTATTATCCTGAGAATAGTTTCCTTGACTCTCTCGTAATGCCAGACGGAACTGAGCAGTCGCAAGGCTTGGAAATCCTTACACGTTTGCACAGTGGAGAAGTCTTCATCGTCAATAGTCGGAGACGAAATGGATTAATACTCTTTAAACGTTACCATGCAGAGTTTGCTGGGCCTGGGGCTGCTGTGGGTGGGGATTATGATTGTGATTGCCAAAGGGCATTACCCATAGGTAATCTGTCTTTATTAACTCCCGAATCTAATGAGGATCGCCAGAAGGCTTACTTGATTAGACGACAGTGGATTCGATTGATTAAACAAATTACAGAAAACCCAGTACCTGGGCAGCGAGTCCAAAAAATTCTTGATCAATTTGAACAATACTTCCCACCAGAAATAGTACATCTTCTGCCAGATGTCGCCTTTGCTCTTTTAGTGGGTGTGCTGCCACAAACAGTAGGAATAGTACGCCGTTTGGGTAGTGAGATGGACAGCAGATTTAATTACTGAACTAATTGCTAAAATTCCAAATTTGCCAAAGCAGCTTGTACTCGATTTACGGTGCGGGTGTTTTCTTGTATCGTCCCAACAGTAATTCGTAATCCTCCGCTAATGTGTCGCACAAGAGTGCCGAGTGTCTTAAGTTTTTGGTGGAAAGTTTTTAAAGCAGTATCTTGTGGATGAGAAGCATTTGGTTGAAGACGTAGGTAAATAAAGTTGGCAGAGCTTGGGGTAATTTGTAGCTCTGGTTGTTGGGATAAAATTTCGATGAGTTTAGCTCGTTCACTCAGAGTTTGGGAAATTGATTCAAGTAAGAGTGTGCGGTTTTGTAAAGCAACTAATGCTGCTGCGATGGAAAAGCTGGGGAGATTGTAGGGTAAGCGAACTTTTTCTAAGATGGCGATCGCTTCGGGATGAGCGACGCAATAACCAACACGGAGAGCTGCTAATCGGAAGGCTTTAGAAAAAGTGCGTAATATAATCCAATTAGGGTGTTGAGTTAATTCATCTACTAGGGTATTTTTACTGAATTCAAAATAAGCTTCATCAATGACTACCAAAATATGTTGTGGTAAACTTTTTAGCCATGCCAACTCTGCCGCAGTTAAGCTATTGGCAGTCGGCGAATTGGGATGTACTACGAAAACTACGCGAATGGGAGGATTTTGAGTTTGTTCGATGGCTGACTGTGCGGCGCTGATGTCAATTTCAAAATTGGTTTCATTTCTACCTACTGCCACTACAGGAATGCCCAAAGTTTGTGCCAAAATCCCGTACATAGAGAAAGTGGGATTAGCAACGAGTATTGAACCTTCTCCTCCTAGACAGGTGGCGATTAATAAAGAGCGGATTAGTTCATCTGAACCATTGCCAACAGAAATATTGGCAGCAGTAAACAAAGATGATGAAATGGCGGCTGACTCGTTGACATACTCAGCGATCGCATCCTTAAGTGTTTCATGTCCACCATCGGGATAACGATTTGTTTCAATTACTTGCTGATATGTCCAGGCCAGCTTTTCTTTTAGCTCAGGTGGTAAATCGTGGGGGCTTTCATTTGTATCTAGCCGATCAAACTTTGTAGAGACAGATGCAGTTGTATCGCTACTGGGGTGGGGTTTGTACGCACTAAATTGTGCTAAATCAGATCGGATGAAGGGAAGCATAGTTTTAGTTATTAGTCATTGGTCATTAGTCATTAGTCATTGGTAAATAACAAAGGACAAATGACTAAGGACATTATTTATGTGAGAGTCTAATATTTTACAACTTCAAGGTAATTGGCAAAAGAGGTGAATTGCTTGCCAAATTTCTTCCATAACATTACCCAAGGCGTGGTCACTGTCTAGTTCGACTAACTCCACCCAAGGACGCAAACGCGCAAAGTCAAGACTAGCTTTGATCGGAATAACTTCATCCTTTTTCCCATGCAAAATCAGGGTGGGGATAGGACGTTGCAAAAGTTGTTCTTGGTATTGGGTAGCATCTGTAACGAAATTGTAACTTAAAGGAATTGATCGTTCCTCTCCATAGTGGTAGACCATGATATATTTTTCTTGTTGCCAACGCTGTACTTCTTCATTTCCTATTTTGGGCAACCAATGAGATAAAAAGCCAAAAGCTGGTGCTAACAAAACTAAGCGTTGTACTTGTAAATATTGCTGTCCCAAGTGGGCAGCGGTCAAACCTCCCAAACTTGAGCCAATGAGCGTTATCGGCGTAGAATTATTACTGAATTCTGCGACAACTTGAGTGATCTGACGAGTGATTGTCAATTGCGAAAAATCGCCAGCATTCAAATCGGGAATTTTCAGCTTTGTTTTAATTTGGGAAAAGCGATCGCTTATATCCCTCGCCTTGGCAGAATTAGGGCTGGAAGCAAAACCGTGAAGATATATGTAGTGCAAGGCTGTAAATATTTAGGAGTGAGGAGTTAAGAATTAGGAGTTTTAAGTTATGAGTTATGAGTTGAAGAAACAAACTTATAACTCATAACTCCTAACTCTTTTTTATTACCGCATTGTGACAAATTCCTCTGCGGCTGAGGGATGGATACCCACAGTGGCGTCAAAGTCTTTTTTGGTTGCGCCCATTTTCACAGCGATCGCCATACCTTGAATAATCTCGGCTGCATTTTCACCTACCATGTGAGCGCCTAGCACTTTATCAGTGTTGCTATCAACCACTAACTTCATCATTATCTTCTCTTGCTTACCAGTCAAACTATGGTACATAGGGCGGAAGCGAGTGCGATAAATTGTAACAGCATCACCAAGTTTCTCGCGGGCTTCGGCTTCTGTCCAGCCGACTGTCGCGGATTCTGGATTAGAAAATATGGCTGTGGGAACAGTTTCGTGAGAAAATTCACGACGGTTATTCCCAAATTCACTATCGGCAAAAGCGCGACCTTCGCCAATGGCCACGGGAGTTAAACTGATTCGGTCAGTGACATCGCCAACAGCGAAAATATTTGGTTGACTAGTTTGACTATATTCATTGACGGCGATCGCATTTGTAGTGTCATATCCAGGCCCTTCGATAGAACTAGGGACAATATCAACCCCAGCGTTTTCTAAACCCAGTCCATCTACATTGGGAGTTCGACCTGTCGCAACTAAAAATACGTCGGCAATTATTGGTTCTTGATCGTCTCCTGATAAAGTCAGTTTCAAACCTTCTGGCACACGTTCAATTGCTTTCACCACATTATTCTTAATCAGCCGAATTCCGTGGTTCGTCATCCCCTCTTCAATTTCTGTGCGGACATCCTCATCAAAACCCTTCAAAATCTTTTCACCTCTGGTAATTTGTGTCACCTCAGAACCCAAACCACGCATAATACAAGCAAATTCCGTGCCGATATAACCAGCGCCAATAATGACGATGTGTTTTGGTTGTTCTTTTAAATGAAAGATTTCGTTGGAGGTAATGCCATATTCCACTCCTGGTAAATCTGGCTTGACAGGACGCCCACCAACAGCAATTAAAATTTTGTCCGCCGTAACTTTTCGTCCATCAACTTCTACCGTGTGGGGGTCTACCAATGTGGCGCGACCAGAAATTAGTTCCACTCCGGCTTTTTCTAAAAAGCTTATATGTAGTTGCGACAGTCGCCGAACTTCATTATCTATAGATGTAATGAAATATTCCCAGTTAAACTCAGCATTACCCACTTTCCAGCCATAGCCTGAAGCGTCACTGAACAATGCAGGAAAGTGAGAGCCATAGACCATAAGTTTTTTGGGAACACAACCGCGAATCACACAAGTGCCACCAACTAAATCATATTCAGCGATCGCCACTTTTGCGCCATAGCTAGCCGCTCTTTTAGAAGCCGCCAAACCTCCAGAACCCGCACCAATCACAAACAGGTCGTAATCAAAAGTCATAAATTTATGTTCTCTTTAGCAACAAGTTAGTTCCTGGGAACTTACACACAGAATGTGATTGAACCTATATAAGGATATCCGGTGAATCCTGTATAAGTCCTGTCCTTGATTTAATCTAGCGTTAGCCCATGTTATCTGGTCGTAGGGAATATCACTTTTTGCTATAGAGGAAGTAACTCAAATTGTCAAATTGTTTGTCATCGTTCTGCCTCTGGTGTCGTGCATAAGTCTGTGCTAATGCGTTGGAACAGCTAAGTCCTACACGACTTACGCAAAATTATGACGAAATTAACTGCGTTCGGCTTTCGCAGAGCGTTTTGTATCCCCCCATTAGCAGTTTTATGTGCTTGGAGAGTCAGTTGGAGTTACAGGTGCTGTCTCAGTTGGAGTTACAGGTGCTGTCTCAGTTGGAGTTACAGGTGTTGTCTCAGTTGGAGTTACAGGTGTTGTCTCAGTTGGAGTGACAGGCGTTTGCTCAACTGGAGTTACAGGCGTTTGCTCAACTGGAGTTACAGGCGTTGTCTCAGTTGGAGTGACAGGTATTGTCTCAGTTGGAGTGACAGGCGTTTGCTCAACTGGAGTTACAGGCGTTGTCTCAGTTGGAGTTACAGGTGTTGTCTCAGTTGGAGTGACAGGCGTTTGCTCAACTGGAGTTACAGGCGTTGTCTCAGTTGGAGTTACAGGTGTTTGCTCAACTGGAGTGACAGGTGTTGTCTCAGTTGGAGTTACAGGTGTTTGCTCAACTGGAGTGACAGGCGTTGTCTCAGTTGGAGTTACAGATGTTGTCTCATCAACTGGAGTTACAGGTGTTGTCTCAGTTGGAGTTACAGGTGTTGTCTCAGTTGGAGTTACAGGTGTTGTCTCAGTTGGAGTGACAGGCGTTTGCTCAACTGGAGTTACAGGCGTTTG
>JBGTMK010000424.1:0-9602 GCA_041743605.1 Nostoc sp. | reverse complement strand
TTCTAAAATCACATCCAAACCAAATTCGTTCTGTGGTAGAGCGAGTGACCCTTCTTGCTCTGGTCGATATGCTTTTTTATACCGCAGACATGACTTATTTTGACATCGACGAATTTTTAGCTGTAGTTCTACTACCCCATTCAACGTTCTTATATGTCGAGGATTATTGTATTCATTCCACATTGCTTCCCCGCACGAGGGGCATCTTTTTTGAACACAATCGAGTACTTCAAACGATGTTGCCTCTGGTTTTAGACTTTTTCTTACCAAGTTTTCGCACCATTATTTCACTACAAGGTCAAGATTACAGGATTTCCGCTCTTCTCTAGTAAGTTTTGCCACGCTAGAGAATTTTAGCTCAGATAAAATTCTAAACCAGATGTTGCGATAAAACCTCATCAGATCTAGATGAGGATTCTGGTGGTCGAGGCGAGGGTATTGTTGCCAGAACTTTTTCTCGAAGTATGAGCGCTAAGATTCGTTTTGAGGATTATGAACGTCACACTAAACGTCGTCAGTGATTAGATATCTTGCATCAATCAAACAATTTGAACCCTACCCTGCCAACCCCACTCTTTGAATCCTATAAGTGAAAAAACCTTCTGTCTCCTTCAATTTAGTTTTCAAACCATCTTGTGATCGCGAATATTTATCATTCGGCAACTAAGTTATTAAACTAAGAGTCTTATTCATTATCTAATTGACTTTGCTCTATGAATAATTTGTATGAATCAAAAATGGAGAAATTGCCACAAGTCGCATTGAATCCTTTAATAATGTCTGATTTGCGTTCTCTGTTTTCCTCACAATCGGAGTTTGGGGAATAGCTGCATTAATAATTTATAAATATTTTATAGGAAATAAGGAAATCACATCATCATGGCGAAATTTAACTACAAATCATCTCGTTATCTCTTCAAGACAATTTTTCTGATTTCCCTTACTGCTTTGGGAACAATGGTAATGATACCATTTGCTGTTGAATCTAAGGTAGCAAAGAAAACCTTTAATTCCATCTCTCCTTTTTGCAAAGTATTATCGGAAAAATTTAGTCCCTTCGGTGCTGCTCCCGATTTATCAGTAGCATTAGGTAAGGCGATCGCCGAAGGAGGTAATCTGAATCAACCCTGCAATATCTCTGGTGAAAAGTGGCTACCGCTCAACGTTTTACTATCATCCACAGACGAAGCACTGGCTGAGGGTTTAATCCAAACTGGGGTAAATGTAAATGCCAAAGATGGGAAAGGAGATACTCCCCTACATTATTTAGGAAAATCTGAGAAAAATGCGCGATTACTTCTTAGTAGAGGAGCAAAGGTCAATGTCCGCAACCAAAACGGTAATACCCCACTCCATAATGTTTTTGGTGAAAAAACCGCTGCTGTAATCAAACTTTTGATAGATGGGGGTGCTAAGGTTAATGCTAGAAATCAAGAGCAAATGACACCGCTACATCTTGTTCCCAATTCAGGAAAAGCAGATATTACCGAGCTATTGATTCGCAGTGGTGCGGATATAAATGCCCGTAGCAATCAAGACTGGACACCACTGCACTACGCAGCATCTCATCTAGAAATCGCCAAGAAACTAATCGAAGCAGGTGCGGATCTAACTATCCAAAATCGTCAAGGGGCTGTGATTCACTCTCAGGGTATTGAACCAGCAGTAATACAACTCTTACTAGATCGGGGAGTTGACGTTAATCTCCTCAATGCTCAGGGGCAAACTCCTCTCCACGTACATCGCTTCCAAGCCACTTTAGTTAAACTGCTTTTGGAGCGAGGAGCAAAAGTTAACTTACAAGATGCTGAAGGTAAAACCCCTTTATATGATGTTAATCTGGAAGTAGCTCAGTTACTGGTTGCGGCCAATGCAGATTTAAATGTTCAAGATAATTCAGGAAGAACACCTCTGCACCAAGCAGTATTAGAAGAACAAAGTTTTTTTGGACCGGAATTGGTAACACTATTTCTCAGTAAAAATGCTAGGGTTGACCTCAAAGATAAGCAAGGTAAGACTGCTCTAGACTTGGCTCGACAACTTAATAAAACCCAAATCATTAATTTGTTAGAGCAACATATTGCGACTAAAAATTCTGCTGGTAGTGGAACAACCACAACCAAAGCAACAGCAAAACTCCAGCAGTTGCTCAATTCTAAAAACTGGAGTGCTGCCGATCAAGAAACCCGCCGTCTCTTATCACCTCAAAAAGACCTCTTTGGGCCGAACGCTGCCACTATACCTCTAGATTTAATTCAAGAGATTGATCGAGCTTGGTTAGTAGCTAGTGATGGACGGTTTGGACTCAGTGTCCAAGCAAAGATTTGGCAAAAGGTAATAGCATCTCATCCGAACAAAGAAGAAACTGCCGCCAATACCTTTGGCGATCGCGTCGGTTGGAAACTCAAAGTTCCTCGAACCGAAAACGATTTTATTAGCAGCGACTGGCTGAATGAATCCGAACTCAATTATTCACTGCAAGCTCCTGTCGGACACTTACCCTGGGCTGGTGTTTCAGATGCAGCTGTACTATCGGTTGCAGTTCCTCCCCCTGGAGAACACTGTGGTAGCTGTACCATTGATGCAATGTTTCTGCGAGATGGGCGATTCTATAAGTATCTGCCTCAACTTTTTGCACGGGTTAAAATGGCATTGAATATTTCTGTGCCGAAAAAATAATCTTCCGCGTGCAAGTAGCAATTGAGCTTGATAAGCGTTGTTGGCTTATTAATCGACCGTAAGCGATGCCTGCGGCGGGCTACGCCTACGCTGATGAATTAGCTTTCACTGATGGAATGGCACAGGCTAATTCCCCTTTTTTACCCACTCAGTGCTGAGTGCCTCGGCAAGCGAGTAAATTTAAGAAGTACTGAGTACTTCCGCACAGGGCGTAAAAGCCCCGCCCGAAGTCAAGCAGAATCAACAATCGAGAGAAGGTTGATACCCGCTTTTGGTGGGCGGTCTTTCAATTCACCACAGACTAAACCCCGCATTTCTCACTCTTCTCAAGGCGTTTGATGGAGCAGAAGAGAAGTAATGAGTAATGAGTAATGAGTAATGAGTAAAAACTTCTTACTTCTTACTTCTTACTCATTACTTCTTACTTCTCCCCGGCACTTGCACAGGCTATAAGAGGTGTGGTGAGAAATCCGGGCTAGTAGTCTGTCCCATTAGTTCTGAAGGGTTATAAAAGTTTGTAGTAAGGACTTTAGTCCTAGATTTTTAAGCACAAAGCGTGCTTACTACAAACCTTAACCCTTAACCCAAGGGCATTGAATTAAAAGTTAAAGACTGTCCTGATATTGCCAAAAAAAATGTCTCCATTGACATCATTATGGTTTGGCTGAGTGAGATATATAATACCAGGGATGATCGTGATATTTTCTGTTAAAGGATATTGATAGAAAGCTTCAAAGTGCAAACCTGTTCCCCGATCTTCCCGGCTATTAATTGTATTATTAGTGACTTTAGGTGGCATTCCAAATCCAATCCCACCCACAGCTTTTTCTTTAAACAAATCAGGAAAAGCCAGATTTACTGCATAGTTGATAATATTTGCATTACCATTCACACCATCAACTCGTTCTGCATTCATGTAGCCAATCCAACTACTTACAGCCATCTTGGGGGTTATTCTCCAGAGTGCTTGAACACCATAAGCGTTCACCATTAATGGTACACCTGCACCAAAAGGAATGTTTGCAAAATCACTACCTGTGCGATGTAGCAAATTGCCATCAGGAACATAGCTGCGAATATAAGTTAATCCAAATTCTGTATTTGGTGAAGGTTTGAAGGAAAATTGTGCTAAAGCACTATAGTTTCCCCCAAACAATCCTTCAACCCCAGTTTCGGCGTTTTCTGCTAAATAACCTACATCCAAACGAATAGTTCTGTTGTTGTAAACTGCTGCTACACCCGCTGGACTCATAAATCCAATACGGTAAATAGGGTTACGTTCCGAAAAGCGAGAAGGAGAACCTTTTGCACCGCCAAAACTGGCAAAATCGGGGTTAACAACTGTTGCGTAGTAATGGTGGGATGCAGCATTTCCGTAAAGATAGAAGTTGAGGTCTTCAGCAACAGGAAAGCGATATTCTAGTAAATTTAAATTAAGGCTACTGTCACTGTTACCAACTTCAAATGATTGGCGCGTCATATTAGTAGCAGAAGCACCGTTAAAATTAGGTACTCTATTTGCAGATTGAAGACGTACAAGTAATCTATCTTGACCTGTAAAACTGCTAATTAAGTTTAAACGAGTCCGATAATTTAAAGCTAAATTTGAATCGATACTAGTTTCGGGGTCTGCATCAGCACTGTCTCCAGTTATACCACTAGCTAAAACTACAACGGAAGTGCTTACTTTCGTTGTGGTAGAAAACTGTTGCGATCGCAATACAGCACTATTCACCTCTAAATTTTCTACTCTGTTTTCAATAGTGGCTAACTCTGTAGAAAACTCATATTCTAATCTTTTAATAGTTGTAACATCTTCTGGTGCAATTAGTGAAAGCTGGCTGCCAAACTGTTGACTAATTGTACTGATGCAAGTATTCAGCCCCGCAGCAAACTCATAACGAGTCATCACTCGGTTTCCTCGAAAAAGATGATCGGGGTATCCAGTGATACAACTATACTTTTCAACTAATGATTGCAGGGACACAAAAGCCCAATCTGTAAATTGTACATCAGAGAATTGGGAAACTGGCGTAATTGTCACGGTTTCTTGCAAAACTTCAAATGCTTTCACTGGCTGAAAAACTGCAAGTGTAACACTTAAAATAAAGGAATTTACAGCCAAAAAGCTCTTTAACACTTACTCACAATTAAATTATTTTTTGTTTTCGCCAGGATTTTCTCAGGTTGCATAATTTGTTACATCTATCAAAAAGCATAACTTCTCATCCATAATTTACTAAATTTAATATCTCGTTTGTTAGATGCATTTTTTTTGAATTTTATATAATC
Organism: Nostoc sp.; assembly: GCA_041743605.1. GTDB lineage: Bacteria > Cyanobacteriota > Cyanobacteriia > Cyanobacteriales > Nostocaceae > Nostoc. The sequence continues at coordinate 4,631 of JBGTMK010000424.1, read as the reverse complement.
TAACTCACTAAAAGCCCTTTTTAGCAGATTTGTCCCATTGCGGTTACTAAATTATGTTTGATTCGGGCAGATTTGAAGAAAAGCAACATTATCACTTCTTACTTGAGGTTTCATGAAATTAATCAAAAAATCGAGGCACTTTTTAATTGGATGTGCTTTGATATTAAGTATTACTCAAACCGCTAATTCACAACAGCCAGAAAAGCAAAAAATTGAGCGAGTGGAGGGTTACTTAGCAACACCGCAAAAAATTGAATTTCAGGAATCTCTTTTGCAACAGTTGCAATTACCTCCTGGATTTGAAATTAGTATATTTGCGAAAGACTTAGGTAATCCTCGTAACTTAGCGATCGCTCCTAATGGTACAGTCTACGTTACTCGTCGTGAACAGGGTGATGTGATTGCGCTTTTAGATACTAACCAAGATGGACGGGCTAACAAAATACGTACCGTAGCTAAAGGTTTAAAATTTGTTAACGGGATCACAATTCATCAAAATAGGCTTTACTTTGTCACCAATACGCACCTATATGCTGTGGACATGCGATCGGACGGTACAGAGGGCAAATTAGAAACTCTCATTTCTGATTTACCCGATGCCGGACAACACCCAAACCGTACCATTGCCTTTGGGCCTGATGGGATGCTTTACATTTCCGTAGGTAGTACCTGTAACGCTTGTGATGAACCAAATCCAGAACACGCCACACTCTTACAGGCGCAACCAAACGGCAGTAATCGCTCTATCTATGCAAAAGGTTTACGAAATACTATTGGTTTTGCTTGGCATCCCCAAACACGCGAACTTTGGGGGTTAGATCACGGTTCGGATTGGCGAGGAAATGACCAGCCGTTAGAAGAGTTGAACCGGATTGTAAAAGGTGGAAACTATGGTTGGCCTTTTTGTTGGGGTGATAGGCGTCCTGATGTATACCTACCTGCTGAACCTGAAGGAACAACTAAAAAAGAGTACTGTGCTAAAACTCAACCGCCAGTGCTAACTTACACAGCTCACAGTGCGCCTTTAGCAATGACATTTTATACTGCAAAACAATTTCCCCAAGAGTATCAAGGTGATGTTTTTGCAACTATGCGGGGTTCTTGGAACCGCAACCCACCCGTGGGATATAAAGTTGTGCGGATTCGTTACGAAAATGGCAAACCTGTGAAATTTGAAGATTTTGTGACTGGGTTTTTGAACAAAGACAGAACTGCACAGTTTGGTAGACCTGTTGGTTTAGCGATCGCACCAGATGGTTCGATGTTGTTTACCGATGATACCAATGGAGTGATTTATCGTGTTTCCCACACTGCTAAATAAATAGAGTAATCATCTGACAGTAGCGAACTTGACCCCACCAAATTTTTAATTTGGTGGCTTTTATTAGGCCATTTGGCTTATATAAAAAGGTAGATTATTTTTATTTTTTCAATATAACAATATTAAATTAACCTTCTATTAACCAACTATTTGCTATTTTTTTGTAGGTTTGAAATGGCAATATTTTTTGAATATTTTATATTATGCAACGTCTTACACAAGCCTTACCACAAGGCAAGATGTGGAATTTTCTCTATCTAGTAATTGCGCTGATTTTGTTTTTTACTAGCCTCAATTTATTAGGCGAAGGTTTTGAATTATTGGGAGAAGGTGCAGCAGAAACGCTAATAGCAACTACTAATAACCCAATAACTGCCTTTCTAGTGGGAATTTTAGCTACAACTCTGGTTCAAAGTTCATCAACTACGACTTCTTTAACTGTTGCGATCGTTGCAACGGGAACAATTACACCAGCAGCAGCAATTCCGATTATGATAGGTGCAAATATTGGCACCAGTGTGACTAATACCATTGTGGCTTTAGGACACCATGACAATAGAGATGAATTTAGGCGAGCATTTACTGGCTCAATGGTGTTGGATTATTTTAATATCATTGCTGCGTTTATCTTTTTGCCTTTAGAAATTTTCGCTCACGTCTTATCTTGGCCATCTACACAGTTGACTAATATGCTTGTAGGTGCAGGGGCGATCAATTTATTTAGCCCTCTTGATATTATTGTTGAGCCAATAGCTAACTTTATTGTTGGTATAACTCAAGAAACAGGTTGGATTGTCTTAATTACTGCCTTTGGATTATTGTACTTTTCCCTCAAAGGACTTGTGAATTCACTGAAAGCTATACTCGATCAAAATGTGGAAGAAAAGATCAAAAAATATCTTTTTGGCTCGTGGTGGCAAGCCATGTTATTTGGATTGGGAATTACCATTGCTGTCCAAAGTTCTAGTATTACAACCTCAGTACTTGTGCCGCTTATTGCCCTTGGTGTAGTGTTAGCACTACAAGCTCTTCCCTATTTTTTGGGTGCAAATATAGGTACTTCCACCACTGCTCTTTTAGCAGCGCTTGCATTAGCTAGTGATGGTGGTTCAGAAGGAACTGCTGCATTAATGGTGGCATTAGTACACATGATTTTTGATATTTTTGCCATCATCCTTCTGTTTCCGATTAAAAAAATTCGGGAAATTCCAGTATGGTTAGCAAACAAATCTGCGGATGTGATCACAAAAAGTCAAGCTGCTGCCATTGCTTACATTGCAATTGTATTTTATCTTCTTCCGTTTGGAGGAATTTGGTTGACTAGAGATTGGGATGTAGCAACCTTTTATGAACCGACTGTGCCTTCAGAGGTAGAAAAACTCCGCGAGAATGTTGGCAGCAATGGTCAAAATACAGGCGAATCTGCGCCCAAGAACTCACAGTGAGTAGGGTAGAGACGCTAGTACCGCAAGGCGGAAGTCAAAAGCCAAAAGTCAAAAGTATTATGAAATAAGCTCTTTAGGGATTTTAAATAGTTGCTCTATTTACGCCATGCCCTACTAGCTAAAGAATTAGAGTTAAGAAAAGTTACTATGCAACAGCAAAAACCTTCACAGTCACTCCAGCGCCAATTGGGTGTGTTGGGTGCGATCGCCTTAGGTCTAGGTTCTATTGTCGGTGTTGGCGTGTTTGTTAGTGTTGGTATTGCAGCTGGCGTTGCTGGGCCAGCCATAATTTTTTCTGTAGCGATCGCAGCTGTTGTAGCTATATGTAACGGATTAAATAGCGCTCAACTCGCTGCTAGTCACCCGGTTAGTGGTGGAACATACGAGTATGGCTACCGATACCTCAACCCTTGGTTAGGTTTTACGGCTGGCTGGATGTTTCTCGTTGCCAAATCTGCTTCGGCTGCTACAGCTGCTTTAGGCTGTGCTGGCTATTTACTCAATCTTTTGGGTATATCCGTTAGTAATTACTTAGTTCCCACTGCTTTAGGCGCGGTAGTGCTGCTGACATTAATTGTTCTGACGGGAATTAAGCGCTCAAATGTGATTAATATAGCGATCGTCTCGATCACATTGATTTCATTGCTGTTCTTCGTAATTGCTGGTTTACCTGTAGTATTATCCGCAGGCTTAGATAATTTCACACCTTTTTTTCAACCCATCGCCGATGGCGCAGAAAACCCTATAGCAGCAGTTTTACAAGCTACTGCACTCATGTTTGTCGCCTACACTGGCTACGGTCGGATTGCTACTTTGGGCGAAGAAGTTAGGGAACCAGAACGTACTATTCCCAGAGCCATGATCATTACCTTGGCAATTACAATGTTGCTGTATATTGGTGTGGTAATTGTGGGCATTGGTTCAGTAGGCGCTCAAACTCTAGGAGCAGTTACTAGCGAACAGGTTGCACCTCTAGAAGTTGCAGCACGCAGTTTCAATATTCCAGGTAGTAGTTTGATTATGGCAATTGGTGCAGTCACAGCAACATTAGGGGTACTGCTAAACCTGATTTTAGGCTTATCTCGCGTGTTGTTAGCAATGGGCCGCCGCCAAGATATGCCTAGTTTTGTAGCTCGTTTGAATAAGTCAAGAACTACACCTTATATTGCTGTATTAATTATGGGTACAGTGATAGCTTGCCTAGTTTTGATTGGCGATGTTAGAACAACTTGGTCATTTAGTGCCTTCTCTGTTTTAATTTACTATGGGATTACTGATTTATCGGCATTGCAAATTCCAGAGGAGCAACGGCTTTATCCTAAATGGATCGCATGGGTAGGTTTATCGGCTTGCTTTTTTCTGGCGTTTTGGGTGGAACGACAAATCTGGTTAGTTGGTATGGGATTAATTGTAATTGGACTAATTTGGAAAACTGTCATCCGCAAGCTGGTTATGAGTTTGTCTAAGGATTGACACTCTTCCACCACAGCGTAAGCTTGGTGGGAGATTCCTGTTTCTTAGAAACACGCTTTTTGGTACAAGTACCAACGAGTCTCACTGCTTCTCCACAAGCTTGAAGTTCCGAGTGCCTCTCGGTATTTGTTGACAGTATTCTAATCCCCTCTGATATCATGTCCGCTTAATCACTTATGATATGTCATTGCGAGTGGAACGGAGTGAAACGTTCGCGCAGCGTCTTGTAGAGAAGCAATCACAGAATCATTGCGATTACTTCACTCCGTTATCGCTGCGTACCCCCTGCGGGAAAGCTAAGAGCGAACGTAATGACAAGTATTTAGTCGGACATGATATGAGAGAGATTTAGAGAGAACTTTTCCAGATACCGTGAAAAGTCAGAGACAGAA
>JBGTMK010000423.1:0-3608 GCA_041743605.1 Nostoc sp. | reverse complement strand
AAGTATTAATAAAAACTTTAGTTGTGGGTCTAAAGCCCACTATATAAAAAGAATTGTATCGAGACGCGTAGCGCAAGATACAAAGCGTCCTTATTTCAATCCCACGTTTTTAAACGTGGGTTCCCTTCTGCCTTCTGCCTTGTCTACGACACGCTGCGCGAACGTACTTCTGCCTTCTGAATTTCTTCCTCTTGAATCCCTTACTATGTAAGGATTTAACTTGATATCAAGTATTAATTTGTTATAACTAGTCTAGGAGAGCCTTAATTTTTTATTAATTAAAACTTAAACTTGCTTTAGCTTTAAAACAATATCAATCTAGAAGTTGTCTAAAAATTAAGTCTCATTTGTATTATAAAAAGTTATAAAAGCATGAATATGTTGTCTAAAAATGACTAGATATAGTGAACCAAATTTTTGTATATTAGTGCTGCCAGTATCGGGATTATAATCTAGGTTTACACAGAGATTTTTAATTATGTCTACTTACTTATCAATCCCTACAATAAGTAGCAATTGGTTAGAGGCTAATCAATATTATCTGATGAGGGCAATCAGTCATATAAGCGAAGCCCTACAACATCATATTCATCAAGTGGGAGACGCTGCAAATACTCAGAAAATGGAGCAATGGAAAGAAAGCAGAGGATTCAAAGCTGATTCCGAAAACTTTGGCGGAGATAGGGAAAATTTTCCCTATCACACAACTGATTCCAGTGAATTATCTGCGTTAGAGCAGGTGTGCAATATCTTCGACTTGTCTTTGTTTGAGCGTAATGTGTTACTGCTGTGTGCAGGTAAAGAATTAGATCCTAGTTGGTCGTCACTGTTTGCTAAGGCTCAAGGCGATCAGCAACAAAATTATCCCACTTTTAGCTTGGCTTTGGAAGTGTTAGCAGAAGCTCATTGGAGTGCGCTTCTGCCTAGCGCGTCGTTACGCCGATGGCGACTAATTGAAGTTGGAGCAGGAAACACTCTAACTACTAATCCATTGCGGATTGATGAACGGATATTGCATCATCTTATGGGAGTGCAACATTTGGATGAGCGCTTGGCGGAGATTGAGTTATCGGTGCCAGTAAATGCTTATTTAGTATCCTCCCACGAATATATAGCACAGCAGTTGGCAGATACTTGGTTGCAGGCGTTAGATGAGACAGAAATATTACCAGTCTTACAATTATGCGGAACAGGACTGGCGAGTAAACCAGCCATTGCCTCCACTGCTTGTACCTTTTTAGGGTTAAGTTTATATGCTATTTCTGCGGAAACGATTCCTACCGATACTAACCAGCTCAATCTAATCAAATGTCTGTGTGAGCGGGAATGGATGTTAAGCGATCGCGTGCTTCTGCTAGATTGTGATGACTTAGAAACAATGGAAACAAGCCGAAATAGTGCAATCTCCCGTTTCATCGAAACCATTAATTGTCCTTTAATTATTACTAGTCGCGATCGCCCCCGTCAAAGGCAGCGTCCTTTAATTACCTTTGATGTACATCAACCCACCTCAGAGGAACAGCAGTTAATTTGGCAAAATGCTTTGGGGAACATCGCACCCAGCTTTCAAGGACACGTAGAAACTTTGGTATCCCATTTCAGCCTCAGTCCCACAGATATTCAGACTGCTTCTTTGAGAGTAAAAAGCCTAGCTAAAAAAACAGAAGGGCAAAGGGACAAAGAAACAGAGGAAAGTGTAGCTTCGACTTCTACCCATTTCCACCTTTGGGATATTTGCCGCAACCAAGCACGTCCGCGTCTAGATGAGTTAGCTCAACGAATTGAACCCTCTGCCAGTTGGAACGACTTGGTATTACCAGAGAAAGAACAAGGAATCCTGCACGAGATTGCTGCTCATGTAGCAAAACGGACGAAGGTGTATGAGAACTGGGGATTTGGAAGTAAAAGTGGGCGGGGACTAGGGATCAGTGCCTTATTTTCAGGGGCTAGCGGTACGGGTAAGACAACAGCCGCAGAGTTGTTAGCTAAAGAGTTGCGATTAGACCTTTATCGCATCGATCTAAGTTCAATTGTGAATAAATACATTGGTGAGACAGAGAAAAATCTCCGACGAGTATTCGATGCAGCAGAAACAGGCGGCGTAATTTTATTATTTGATGAAGCAGATGCTCTGTTTGGAAAGCGATCAGAGGTAAAAGACAGTCACGATCGCTATGCAAATATGGAGGTTAGTTACTTGTTGCAACGCATAGAATCTTATCGTGGTTTGGCGATTTTAACTACTAACTTAAAAAGTTCAATTGACCAAGCTTTCTTGCGCCGCCTCAGATTTGTTGTGCAATTCCCATTTCCAGATGCCAAGCAAAGAGCAGAGATTTGGCAGCGTGTTTTCCCCAGCCAAACACCGACCGAAGGTCTAGATTTCACCAAGTTAGCCCAACTGAGTACCACAGGGGGTAATATCCGTAATATCGCTTTGAATGCAGCCTTTATTGCCGCAAATACTGGTGAGTCATTGGGAATGAAACATATTTTACAGGCTACCAAAAGTGAATATACTAAACTGGAGCGATCGCTCACTGATACTGAGATCAAGAATTGGGTGTAGCCATTTAGTTCAGTATTTTCCATTCAAGGCTGCGATCGCTCAACATCTGAAGCAGATGCTTTATTGGGTAAGCCCTCACAAGTAAAAAACAATCATGAACGCTATGTAAATATGAAAGATAGTTACTTATTGTAGAGGCTAGAGACTACCGAGGTTGGGGATTTTGATTACTAACTTGAAAGGTTCATTTAACTTTTTATTTCACCAAATTTTAATGTTTCATTAACTTCAAACTTTGGACTTTAGTTGAATTTGTCTGTATAAATATTTAGACAAAATTCTGATATTATTTATTCTAACCTTCAGAAATATTGAGTTTGCTAGGCAGCACTTAAGGAGACTTTGAAATGAAAGCTTTACAGACGAAAAAGTGTCTTGGTCAAAAATCCATTTCAAATGCTGTTATACCAGTACAGTCTCAAATTAAGTCGCATCCTTTTGTAGTGAACTCTGCCCCACAAAGCCAGGAGTTGACCCAGACACCAGAGGAACCAAAACTGCAAGGATTCAACCTTGCCCAGATACCCATATTTCCAGGAATGAAACCGGGAATGCCTGAAATGCTTCAGCCCAAGCAAGCTGAGGAGACACTCAAGGATCTGCCTGAAGTAAACCTAGCTCCCAGTAGCGGCGGTCAACCCATACCGAAATTGGTGCAGCAGAAGATGGAAACTTCCTTTGGTACAGACTTTTCTGATGTCCGCATTCACGAAGGGTCACAAGCAGAGAAGATCGGGGCACTAGCCTATACTCAGGGGACAAATATCCATTTTCGCCCAGGTAAGTATCAACCTACTACCCAGTCAGGACAAGAGTTATTAGGACACGAATTAGCTCACGTACAACAACAACGAGCCGGACGAGTGACCGCGCCTCAGTCTAAGGGAGTTGCCATCAATGGCGATCCTCAATTAGAAACTGAAGCCGATATGCTAGGTGTGAAAGCAGCGCGAGGAGAGTCAGCACAAGTAAGTGGGGCTGCAAGTTCTGGAGTGCAGCGTATGGCTGCTCAAGGTGATGTTGTGCAGTGTATGCGTGA
>JBGTMK010000422.1:0-2471 GCA_041743605.1 Nostoc sp. | reverse complement strand
TGCTAGTATTCAACAGCTAGGAGCGTACAATAAATGTAAATAAGTACATGTAGGGATCATGTAGGGATCATGGGCAATTACGACCCGTAATTACTCAGAATCACTGATTTATCGGCAAAACTTCTAGAGCTATTGTCTAGTCAGTTATATGAAAAATATGATTTGAAACTTAAAGCCTGTTACTTTGGTGCTATTTCAGGGAACTATATAACTGTCCCTTTGAAGATTTTTCAGCGAATTAGCCCGAACTATGAATATAACTGCTTTACAAAGCTTTAGACAAAACCAATTCACAGTATATCAAACCTATGAATATGCAAGAGAAAACTACCGAAGCGGAAAACACACGAGCCGATAAGGTAGAAATTGCTGTCCGCCTAGACTCCGAGTTACTAGAGCAAATTCAGCATCTCACCAATGACCCAAGTAAAGTAATTGAGGTGGCGATTCGCCAGTGGTTGCGGGGTGAAATACTCAGAGATGATGAATTGACGCGCACGCCTGTGCGTACCCCCGTTCCTCCTCGCGGTGAATGGAACGATTGACGCCATTAGTCAGCTGTCAATAGAAATTAAAAAAAGTAAAGTTTGTCAATCTGGTTTCCAGAACACCAAGAAATACTCAATCAAAAACAAAAAAGCTGTAAAAGTTTATGCATAAATTTTAACGGCTTTAGTAAAATTACGGTCGGACACCCTTTGTCTATCCAACTCAATTAATGACTATCACTGCCAATTCCCAATTGCCGAATGTATTTTCCCAAAATCTGGAATCTATTACCAGTAAGACTGATGGTTCATTACCAGCTCTAGGTGCAGAGTTGGTGTATACGCAAGATGGGGCAGGGCGCTATCTGACCTTTTATTGGCAGCACAGCGAACTCCTGGGGTTAAATACTGAAAAAATAGTTGACGAGCTGAACCAGACTCAAACCTTTGCTCCGGTGGATAAGGTTACTTATTTGGAACGATTGCACCGAATTTTGACGGGTTTGATACCAGAAAGGTTCCAGTGCTGGTTTAGCTACAACCAGGAATTATTTGAGTTGGACTTAGTGATTAGTCCGATTATGCCGAGCTTGGGAACAATTGCCACTACAGTTTTAGTGATGGGACGTTTAGTGCAAGCGACACTCAACAAAAAACAAGTGCGCGTGGCATCAAAAACGCCCACACAAATAGAGTTGGCTTTACGTTCACAGCAACACCAAAAACTGGTAAATCGCATTACCAGAAATATTCGCCGGACATTGGATTTAGATATTATTTGGCAGCAAACAGTTGACAGCTTGGGGAAAGCACTGCGGCTAGAGCGCTGTATTATTTGTCCTTATCAGCCCTCTAGCTCAAAAGTGCAGGTAAAGGCTGAGTATCGCCAGCCAGAACTCAAATCAATACTTGGCTCAGAAATAGATGTAGTTTCTGAGCCTGCTTTTGCTCAAGCCTTGGCAACCCTAGAACCAGTTGTGATGGAAGTGCCTGGATACACTGAGTCTGGGCGGCAGAAAACTTTGGTGGTTACGACTTGCTATCAAGACCAACCCAATGGATTGGTTGCCTTGAGTTGGCAGGATGAATGCTACACATTAACAGAATCGGAATTGGAACTAGCAAAAGAAGCAGCAGATCAATTGGGAACTGCGATCGCTCATGCTACTTTATATAAAGAATTAGAAGCAGCGCGTCAAAAAGCTGAAGAAGCTTCCCGCCTCAAGAGCGAGTTTCTCGCTAATGTATCCCATGAAATTCGTACCCCTCTCAATGGTATGATTGGCTTTTTAAAGCTGATTTTGGAAGGGATGGCAGACGATCCAGAAGAACAAAATCAGTTTTTGACAGAAGCTCATCAGTTATCGATACATCTACTCAATATCATTAACGACATTTTGGACATTGCCAAAATTGAAGCTGGTAAAATGGAGCTAGCTTACGCTCCAGTCAAGCTAAATGAGCTATTCAGTGATGTAGAAAGTTTCATGCGTCCCCAAGCAGAAGTGAGAAACCTCAGCTTTGGGATGCAAATGCCTGCCACTTCCGATGAAATCATTGTCCAAAGCAACTACCAACGTTTGCTACAAGTGATGCTCAATTTGGTAGGTAATGCCATCAAATTTACCCATGAGGGTGGTGTCACTGTCAGCGTCGATTTAGTACTCAAAAAAGCGAAGCCAAACTTTCAAGGTCAGGAATTTCCTGGCATGGTAAGAGTGCGTGTAGCAGACACGGGTATCGGTGTTTCCTTGGATAAACAAGATAAACTGTTTCAGTTATTCTCTCAGGTAGATGGCTCCCGCACTCGCCATTATGGCGGCACAGGTTTAGGACTGGCAATATCCCAGAAGTTAGTAGAGGCAATGGGCGGCGAGGTACATTTTTATAGTCTGGGAGAAGGACTTGGCTCAACAGTCACATTCACCGTGCCACTGTATCAACAACCAGTTATGGTTTCATCTAGTGATAGCGACTCAATAA
>JBGTMK010000421.1:0-5816 GCA_041743605.1 Nostoc sp. | reverse complement strand
GGTGAGTGGGACGTTATAGTAAAACATCAATGCCAGGTATACCACAGCAAAGATGCTATCTAGAATTACAGTTAATGCTGTACCTGTGAGAAACTGACGAATTTGTTCGAGTTCTTGGACTCGTGCTACTGTATCTCCGACACGCCGCGACTCAAAATAAGCCAAAGGCAGACGCATCAGATGGCGAAATAGCTGTGCTGATAAACTCAAATCCAGACGACGAGCTGTGTGGGTAAAGATGAATAGGCGGAGGATGCCCAGTATGGACTCAAATATGGCTACGCATAAAAGTGCGATCGCCATAACATCGAGAGTCGGCAAACTCCCTTGCACCATCACTTTATCAATGACAACTTGTGTAATTAGCGGTGTTGTTAACCCCAAAAGCTGCAAGGTAAAAGATGCCAACAATACTTCTGTTAACAATCCCTTATACTTCCAAACTGCTGGGGTGAACCAACTCAGGTTAAATGTTTCTTGCTGAGATATGAGTTCTACTTGCCACAATTGTCCATCCCAAGACGCCTCAACTATTGACTGCGGCAAGGTTTCACAAGTCCGTTCGGGATTTAAAGGGTTAGCGATAATTAAGCGATCGCCTTTCACTCCATAAGCTACCACCCACGATGGACTCTGGGGTGAGTCAGAATTCCACAATAATAAAGCTGGAAATGACAGCTGTCGCAACTCACCCCAACTCACTTGTAACCGCCGCAACACTAACCCTAATTTTTCTCCTGCTTCCACAACCTGTTTTGGGCGTTGTCCTCTGAGTTGACGCTGCACCCATTCCAGTTGCACAGAATTTTCTAACTGTTGCGCCACCATTGTTAAACAAGCAGCAGCGGTGTTCCAACTGGCAACAAATGGATAATTTGAGACGATTAAATTGGCGGCTGGGAGTCCTCTTTGGGGTTGGAGGCTATGAGGGCTGGAAGTCCCTTCTGAGGCTGGCGCTAGTGAAGGAGTGGAAGAGAAGGAAAATGTCTCTCTCTCTCCCTCCATGTCCACTGGTAATACTTGCCAAAATTCCTGAATTTGTGGGTGAGAAAATCCTGCCCACAGGGCTGTATCCCAACACACTACTACTACTTCTTTACTAGCAGCTACAGCTTTAAAATCCGCAGATAGCTTTTGTAAGTCACCAAACCAATCCCCCACATCTAGGGCGGCTATTGGTTTGCCAACGCCCTCTTCTCGTAAGCGAACTTTCCCAGCCACAATTAAGAATTGGTATCCGCCGACATCGTTTGACCAGATTTTTTCTCCAAGACGATACCGACGGGTTTGGGACTCATTTTCCAATTGGGATTGTTGTTCGGGAGTCAGCCAACATAGCGGTGGCTGATTCCAAGGCAAAGAAGCTAGCACTTTTAATCGTAAAGATTCATTATCCAGAATTTTTAACTCACTTGTAACTGGACTGTCAGTTTTTGAATTTTCTCTGCTAGCCATTTTTCAAATAACTCATTTTGTAGTACTTGCTTTAGTTGAGTATCTTCTAAAGATGCTGGCAGAAATTGTTCTACTCGAAACAAACCATAAGGTCCTTCTCCTTGAGGAGAGTCTTTGCCAACGATTTCTATTGGTCCTACCAATTGTCCAGGACTTGCCACATCAATAGCTGCCCGTAATATATCCGGCATACTGCCTCGGCTGACTATTCCCATCATGCCGTTCACAATTCGGTCATCTGAAAGTGAATACTCTTTAGCTAATTGCTCAAAACTACCTCCTTCTTCAATTTGGGTGTGTAGTTCGTCTGCTAATTCTCGATTATCAATAACGATCCGAGAAAGTACTACCCGATCCAAAAATATTTTCCGTTCAATAAAATATTCTTGGATTTTTGGTTCCGTCACTACCGCTTTCAGCTTTTCTAACTTGTAACCAAAAGTAACTGATGTATGGAAGGTAGCGTAATCTGTGTTATTGGTTTTTAACCATTCTTGAAAACTTTGGGGGTCAGTTAGTTGATTGTTTAGCCTAAAGTCAATAATTGCCTGTTCAGTTATTGCTGTGCCAATTTCAATATCGTCTCGTGTTCTGATTTCTTCCTCAATTACGTACTGACGGAGAATATCCCCAATGAACTGCCCCAATTTTCCAGAGGCTTGCAGGTATTTTACTGCTTGCTCAATAGAAATTATTTGGTCATTAATTGTCAAAAATGATAAAGATTCCATGAATTAATTATGTGAAAATGGTTAAACACTTATAGGACTTTTAAATTAAATCATATAGAAATCATCTGGTTGTGGATGGATAAATATGATGAAGATTCCATGAACTAATTACATTTAAATGGCCAGAAAATTATATAGCTAGTAAAGAATATAATGTTCCATGATCACTTTTACAGTCTAGTGGAGACAAAACAGGATTGAAAAGATCAGTCGTAGGGCAGTCCTAAGACAGATTGCTTATTTTTTCCCAATGCCTAATGCCCCACCTGAACAAAGTAATTGTTTCCCTTCACGGATTTACTTAATGAAACTTATCCATGTCCAGGCAAGTAGCACAGCTGCGATCGCACCGATTAATGTATTAAAAATATTTACTACTTCATTAGTCAGCCAAGCATACTTAGATTGCAGTGTTGCCCCAATCACACTTTCTAAATTGGTGGCAATAAATGCTGCTACTACACACCAAGCGACTCCTAATAGATCAATTAAACCAACTCCCCAACCAATAAATGCGATCGCTACAGAAGCGATAATCCCAGCTAAAGTTCCTTCCAAGCTTATCGCCCCTTCTGTGCCCCGTGGCACTGGTTGGAGTGTGGTAATCAAAAAGGTACTTTTACCATAAGCTTTACCAACTTCGCTGGCAGTGGTGTCAGCCAGCTTGGTACTGAAACTCGCTACATAGCCTAATAATAATAGGGACTGGGGATTAGGGATTAGGGACTGGGAAGTAGGTACGAGGAATCCTGAATTTATCAACCCTACTCCCAAGGCACACAGCGCTCCAGTCAAAGCCGAACCCCAAACATTTTCTGGGCCTCTTGCCCCAGAACGCTTTTCGGCAATTCCTTCTGCCTCCTTCTGCGCCATACCGATGCGGGTAACGCCAGAACCAACCAAAAAATAGAACATTACTACTGCATATCCTTGCCAGCCTAGAGTTACCCAAATTAAGATGGCTAGAAACCAGGCGTGGAATAATCCAGCAGGGGTAAGTAACTTTTTCGGAGCAATCCAAGCTACACCCAATAAAATTGTGTTTAATACAACTGCTACTAACCAGGGATTAACAGAATCAATTAAGGATGACATCAGCAATTAATGTAATTTTGTCTTAATATCAACAGAATAACGAATTTGTCATGCTTCGTGCTTAATTTCTGAAACCTCTCAATTCAAGTAATATATTTGTATCATTAACTCAATACTGTAGGCATCGCGCTGAAAGCTGAGTGTAAAACTACAAACAATCTCTGAGAAGTTGTTTTAAAAGTAGTTGGTTGAGTTAATGTCAATTAAAACTGTGTTCAAGTTAACTATAATCAAGACTTAACAGCATAAATTGTAGATAGCATCAACTACTAGTATTTTTTACACAAGCTATGAGTCAAACTTTATTCCATCTTGCTTTTCCTGTAACTGACATTGCCCAAACAAAAGCATATTACGTAAATGGCTTGGGCTGCATTCCTGGTCGTGAAAACCGTCACGCCCTAATTCTTAATCTCTACGGACATCAATTAGTAGCTCACGTCACCAAAGAACCCTTAACACCACAACATACTGTCTATCCCAGACACTTTGGGTTAATTTTTACCCAAGAAGGTGACTGGCAAGACTTACTAGAAAGGGCACAACAACAACAGCTACCTTTTCGCGAAAAAACTAAAGATCGCTTTGTTGATTCTCCTCTTGAGCATCGCACTTTCTTTTTAGAAGATCCCTTCTATAATCTCATAGAGTTCAAGTATTATCGTCATCCAGAAGCGATTTTTGGGAGTTACGAATATGCACAAATTGGGGATAGGACTTAAGTAATTCGTAATTCGTAATTCGTAATTCGTAATTAAAGATAAATAAATCCAGTGTCGCAAGCATTCTATAGCCATTTTCAATCTGGTGAGGTACAAGTATGCAAATAGACCTAACCCCCTTCTCGAAGCGGGAAGCTACAGTGTACACACAAGTCGTAAAAACCTAGCTTGATAAGACTTGACTCGTTCCCAGTCGGAGACTGGGAATGCATTCATTGAGTCAGAGACTCAATGGTGGAGATAGGTCAAAATTGTACCTTACAAGAAAGGCAGAAGGCAGAAGGCAGAAGGAAAGAAGTATTAATAAAAACTAAAGTTGCTGGGTATAGAGCCACGTTTAAAGAAAGAATTGTATCGAGACGCGTAGCGCGAGATACAAAGCGTCGAAGATCAATCCAACGTTTTTAAACGTGGGTTCCTTCTGCCCTCTGCCTTGTCTACGACACGCTGCGCGAACGTACTTCTGCCTTCTGAATGGGTTGAGAACTGCTATAGCTACTAACTGGATTTTTTCTTCAGCAAGGGTCTTTTAATCGGCTCTGCTAAAGCGGCTGTGACTACTGCTAAACTCCTGGAGTCTGTTAACATCCAAGGGTGTAAAGAAACTGGTACTATGACTTCGCTTCCCACGGACATTTGTGAACTATTCGCTGGGACAATCATTAAATCATAGGGTGTCCAAATAGATGTAAAATTTAGCTGGTTCAATATTACAGCATCAGAATTTAAATCTTTAAGAAAAATGCTGTCGGGGCGCATTTGTACGCAACCAGGACGCCTGGAACCATAAGCAACAACAGTTCCATGATGGGGGGAAGAGAGCGTGATAAACCGCTGCACGCAGTTAATTCCTCCCAGTCGCTGGACATAGTAACGGCTGACAATTCCTCCCATGCTGAAGCCTACTAAATCTAGGCGTTCTTCTGATGCAAAGGTGACTGTAATATAATCGGATAATTGCTTTGCCAACTCATCAAGACCAACATCACCATTATTAGGAAACAGATCCAGGCTATATACAGGCCAACCCCGTTGTATGAGGTATGCCTTCATTTTATGGAAAACTGCCTCTGTGTCATCAATACCGTGTATTAGCAAAACAGGATTGCGCTGCTGATTTTCAGTGTTCATTGACAAAATCTGACTGAATAAGAGAGGTGTGTCTTACTTTTGTAGGTACATACTGCTCTACAAACTGAAACTATTGCTTTTCGGATTCTTTAAGAGATATTTTTGCAAAACTGAAATACTTTCAAAGATAGCTTGTATAAATTTTAACTAATTAATTTCGCCATCTGCTAATAGGCTATGACACTCCTTTAACTGGTTGAGAGTAAACTGCTTGCTTCACTTCAATGAGGCATTTATAAGTATTCACAAAACAAATAAATGTTAATTCTTGTAAAGCTTGCTTTCAGAATCTTGCTCTTAGCTACAGTAAAATTTAATAATTAGTTCTCGATGTATGCAGGTTGCAAGTGCTTACAATAGAACATTTGCCCTGTAGTTTTACTACAATGTTAATTAAGCACAAACCTATAAGGGTTGTCACCAGAACGGGGTGACGCAAAGTAGAAAATGTAACATTTTGTCGTAATTTTTAACAATTACGGTCGAGTTCCAAATATAAAAGGCAGGAGTAATTCTAATGGATTTTATCAAAAAGTTAATTTCGGGTATTCTGGGTTTTCTTAGCGGTATTCTAGGTTTCGTTACTGGGCTTTTACCTGGGAAGAAGAAAAATAACGGCTACTTCTTAGAATTGGACGAAGCCAAGGATGCTGTTAAAGACGCAACTAAAGAGGTAGCATCA
>JBGTMK010000420.1:0-3963 GCA_041743605.1 Nostoc sp. | reverse complement strand
AAAACTTCTTCCTTTCATGGGAGAGTTCATAATCCTGATCACCTCCTCAAAAAATACTCTCTTTGATCTAAGCCAAGAGAATTTTTGTCATCTGCCAAATTCAGGATATTCACAATATATTGCAATCCCATTTAATTTTGTGAAAATTGCAATCCACAGATCCTCAACTTCGTAAAAGTTGTCGGGGATATTGTTTCTCAGGAATGATTCAGGATTGCTATAGGATTTAATTTTTTCCTAGTAAATATTAACTAGAGAAATCAAGTAAAGTAAAGGATGTAAAAATCAATTTTTTGGTGTTAAATTTTGAGTATTGCCCGAATTTGTTGACTTAAATCAACAAAAACCTTTATTCTTCGTGGCAATATTGTTTTAGGAGTGAACGTGAATACTATTTTTCTTCGTAAAGGTGTTTTTTGGTTGCCAGGTATAGCTACTCTTGCAGTCCTAAGTAGCGGCTTATCTGTTAGTGCCCAAACAGTAGACAATGCGAGCAGTCAGCCATTAACCGAGCCTTCCGCAACCGTAGCCTCTCCCAACGAGTTCAGTACAGAACTAGACACTGCAAGCCAAAATCTCTCTACAGAAACAACTGAAACATTTACAGTAACAAAGTTCACTGATGTACAGCAGTTGCCCAACACTGGTATACAGGAAAACGCCAGTATAATGGCTACACCCATTCCAGGTACAGTGGCAACTTCATCTGCGACCCTCACATCTGAGTTTGCAGAACCAACTTCTCAAACTACTACTCAATTATCTGCCCCCAAAGTGGCGCAATCGGATATTGATTTAGGTAGAAGTACCCGTGGCGGTAGCAGCTATGTTGGCATCGCTGCTAACATTGGTTTGAGTGGTGGAGACTCATCTTTGGGCGATGGTAACTTTGCAGTAATCAGCAAAATCGGACTGACAAATTCTGTATCTGTGCGACCTTCAGCCGTATTTGGGGATAATACCACAGTTCTACTTCCGATCACCTACGATTTTAACTTCCAGTCAGCAGATGCTTTTAGCGAGCCTTTGCCCATTGCCCCTTATGTAGGAGTGGGTGCAGCTTACAAAACTGGTAATGATTCGCAATTTGCCTTTTTAATATCTGGCGGCATTGATGTGCCTCTAACTCCCCAATTCACAGCAACAGCCGCTGTGAATGCGGGATTTTTCGGACAAACTGATGTGGGCTTGTTGTTAGGAGTTGGTTACAACTTCAGTGGGTTTTAAGAATTAGGAGTTAGGAGTTAGGAGTTAGTAATAATTTCACTCATAACTCTTAACTCCTAATTCCTGACTTTCTATTTGGGGGTAACTTTGTCAATCACCTTGATTTGACCATCGTCTCCTACCATCCAGACATCGTATACACCAATAACATCACCATTAGCATCAACATCTACGTTGCCGCTGGCTCCTTGGAAGTTAATATCTTGACCTTCTCTAAGCAACTTCAGTCCCTCGCAGACATCAGTAACTTCTGTGCCAGGTGCGTTAGCAACTTCACGAATTTTGCTGGCTACGCCAACGCCTGTATTTTCCTTAGCAGCTTGTGCTGCCAAGGTCAATAAGGCAGCCGCATCCCAAGCTTGAGGAGCGTATTCCCCTGGCGCACCACCCTTTTTATCTTTCCAGAGCTTATTGAAAGCTTCTAGTGCTTTACCATCAGAACCAGGTACTGTACCGATCGCTCCAGTTAAAATATATTTACCATCGCTACCTTTGCCAACTTGTTCAGGAAAAGTAGGTGATTTCACTCCATCTGTTAACAAAATCTGTACACCCTTGGACACACCTTGCTGATAGGCAGCTTTTAGGAACAAACTACCAGTTTCAGCATAAAGTACAGCCAAGACTGCATCTGGCTTACCAGCAAAAGCAGCTGCTGCTTCTGTATCAAATGTTTGGGCTTTCGGGTCGTAGCGTACAGGCTTATCTTTATTAACGATAGTTCCCCCCAATTTTTCAAAAGTTTGCACAAATGCTTTTTCAAAGCCAACGCCATAATCGTTGTTAATCACGACTGTAGAAATGCGCTTGAAACCTTTTTGATTGGCAAGTTGGGCTAAGGCTAGTGCTTGGTAGGTATCGGGGGGAGCTGTACGCGCCCAAAAGCCTTTAAAGTCGCCTTTTTGGGCTTTTTCTGTAAAGACGGGACTGGTACTACCAGGGGAAACCAACATGACTTTATTTGGTGTAGCAATGGAAACTGCTGCACTAGAAACACTACTGGCAAAGGAACCAACTACACCTGCTACTTTATCTAAAGTTGCTAGTTTGGTCATGCCGGCAGCACCAGCTTTGGGATCGGTTTGGTCGTCTACTTGCACTAAGGTAACAGGTTCGCCATTCACCCCACCACAAGCATTGACCGTATCGACGAGTAAAGGAACTGAACCTAGCATCTGCTGTCCCACTGAAGCCAAGTCGCCTGTTGTCGGTAGCAGGGAACCAATTTTTAACCCATTAGGACTGCTTGTAGTAGTTGAGTTTGCCGCCGGGGCAGCGGTACTCCCGTTGCTAGCTGTACCATTAGGGGTATTGGTATCACTACAAGCCCCAACTAGAAACCCAGTTGCCAGGGTAGCTATACTGAAGCTTAAAGCGACGCTAATTTTTCTCATAAATTACTTTCACTCCTCAAATATTTAAGAGTCTAAAAATAAGATTCAAACTAGATTTGTTAAGTTAGCTCGATACTTATCAAGACGTCAAAGGATAAATCATATCATCCATGTTTGGGAGTAGAAGTATTTACCCCTACATTAATATTTATTTTTGTACACAGAGTTCTCTCTGTGTATCAAAGGACGAAAAACGGAGAGGGAGGGATTCGAACCCTCGGTACGGAGTTGCCTGCCGTACAACAGATTAGCAATCTGCCGCTTTCGACCACTCAGCCACCTCTCCTGACTCACGAATAACAATGTTAGCAGGTTTGTTGGGAAGAGTCAATAGTCATTGGTCATTGGTCATTGGTTATTCACAAAACACTAAGGACTAGTGACAAATGACTAATTTTTTAGAGGACTTGCGATCGCATCCAAGCTATGGGCAAGGTGCGTAACTTTTTCCACTGGGGAACGTAAGCCCGCTGACTGAATACATCGTAATCGTTGCGTTCAATCGCCTCCAATATTTGACCGTACAGCATTGATGCTGCCCACACAGGCCAACGGGCATCAGATGCTAAATAAGTAATTCCCTGGTCGGATGTGGTGTAAAATTGGCGGGCGCGGTCAATTTGAAAGCGCATCAATGCCCGCCAACGATCATCTACCACACCTTTGAAAAAGTCTTGCTCGCTGTAGTTGAATTTTGCCAAGTCCTCAAGGGGAATGTAGATCCGTCCCCGTTTGGCATCTTCTCCCACATCCCGCAGGATGTTGGTGAGTTGATTGGCAATTCCTAGAGCGATCGCTTCTTCTATGGGAAGATATGGTTGTTTGTTCTGGCGCCACGGGGCTGTATATGTGGTGCTATCCACACCCATAACTGATGTTGACATTAAGCCAACAGTGCCAGCAACGCGGTAACAGTAGAGGTATAAATCCTCAAAGGTTTCATAACGACTGCGATATAAGTCCATGCGCTGACCGGCAATCATATCCCGAAAGGGCTGAATGTCCATCGGAAAGCGCTGGAGGGTATCAACCAAAGCGACATCGTAATTTTCTAATGGGCGCCCCGCAAAGATCGATTCCAGCTGCTGTTCCCATAGGTCTAGGGTTTCTGGCGTGGTAATAGCAGATGCGGGGCCATCCACCAATTCATCTGTACGGCGACACCAAGCGTAAATTGACCAAATAGATTGACGTTTTACCGGACTCATGAGCAAAGTACCCAGGTAAAAAGTCTTGGCATACTTTGCTGTGAGATGTCGGCAAAGTTTGTATGACTCGTCTACAGAGACCAGCGTTTTCATGCGCGGGGGGGAATCAGGCAGTTGCAGCATTCGTTGCGGGC
>JBGTMK010000419.1:0-3381 GCA_041743605.1 Nostoc sp. | reverse complement strand
AATCCTTTTTTTGAGGTCAACAAAGCACTTGTCAGCCGTTCGCGGATTTTTCAACTTCAGCAATTAACTGATAAAGATTTATACAAAATTATTGAGCAAACACTCTTCGATTCGGAACGCGGTTATGGCAAGTTAACAGTGCAAATTGACACAGATGCTTTAGCTCATCTAGTTAATGTTGCTAATGGTGATGCTCGTTCATTATTGAATGCTTTGCAACTAGCTGTAGAGACTACGCCCCCCGATACTACAGGTGTTATTCATATTCCCCTAGCAGTGGCAGAAGAATCAATTCAACAACGTGCTGTTTTATACGACAAAGAAGGGGATGCCCATTTTGATACCATTAGTGCTTTTATTAAGAGCTTACGAGGTTCTGACCCAGATGCAGCACTCTACTGGCTGGCCAAAATGGTTTATGCAGGTGAAGACCCGCGTTTTATTTTCCGTCGGATGTTAATTCTTGCCAGTGAAGATATCGGATTGGCTGACCCACAAGCAGTTGTCGTTACAAATGCTTGTGCTGAAGCCTTTGATCGCGTGGGAATGCCGGAAGGACGTTATCATTTGGCGCAGGCTGTACTTTATTTAGCGACTGCACCAAAATCCAATAGCATTATGGGATTTTTTGATGCTTTAGCCGCAGTAGAAATTGAAAATATTGCTCCCGTTCCCACTCATCTTAAAGATGCCAATCGGGATAAAAAAGGTTTTGGACATGGTGCTGGTTATCTCTATCCTCACGCTTATCGAGATTATTGGGTAGCACAGCAATATTTACCCACCAGCTTGCAAGGTCAATTATTTTACCAACCATCAACCCAAGGTTATGAACATCAAATCGCAACACAAGTGGCACGTCGTCGAGAAGCTCAACTTGCTGCAATAGTAGAAGGTATTGGTGTTGCACCAATGGAAATCATGACTTATGGAACTGTTGACCGAGCAGATGAGCGCTGGTTGCAACGTACAGTTTCTCAGGTAAGTACACAATTAGCATCTGTGCGCGATCGCATTTTCACTTTCGCTCAATTACAACGTCATCATTTAGTATTGGATCTAAATGCCGCCACTGGTTTACTTACTTGGGAAGCAATTCGGCAAGTTCCTGAAGGTGGGGTTTATGCCTGTGTTCGCAATCGCTCTGATGCCAATGCTTTAAATGAACTTGCTGCGGCACTTCCTGAAACAATGCGACCAATAGTTTTTACTGCATCTGTTGCACAGATACCTTCTATGCTGGCATCTCTTGCACCAAATGTACAGTTTGACTCTATTATCGGGCGCAATGTACTAGCCTCGGAATCAAATAAGGGATTTGCTGCTCAAATTTTAGGTCAATTGCTCCCGCACTCAGTCAAGCTTATTTTAGCTGAGACAGTACCTCGTCATACCCAAAGGTTTTACCACTTACTGCCCAGCCAAAATCTCAATAATCAATTGTATGAGCGATTAGTTTTAGCAGAAGAAGCTATTTATAAAGATACCTCTGACCCCATGCTTAACTGGGATGCTGACGATTTGCGTCACGCTTTTGCCTCAAATGGGCACTGCGTACAAGTAGGTCTTGAGCAGTATTTGACACCTATGCACATCTCTGATAATTTTATCAAGCGTTTATTTACTGCTAATCCTAATCGACCAAGTTATGCAGATCGTCTAGCTGCAAATTTGACAAGTGAGGAAATAAATATTATTAAAAATTTATTTGTTCGTTACTTACTCAACCAATCCGTTAATTGGTCAAGCACTGTGGCATTTTTAAATATTAGCGCATGAACATAATAGGCTATCAAATCACAGTCATTTATAATTATGATTTTCACTCCTGCAATTACTCGGAACTACGTCTTGATCAAAACGGATCACTGAAACTGAGGTAATATTTTTCCTTGCCTTCGCTTTATTTGTAGATGAGTATGAACTGTTCAAAAGGATTTTACAGAACTATGCCAATTAAAAAACACATTAATCTGAATGTTGGAAGTTTCCTTAATCCCACAGATAAAAAGATAGTTGTCAATTTAGCTAGTGAAGATATTTTAATTTTAGTCACCCAAGAGTTAAAAAGTCGTTACTCGCCAGAAACTCAAAAACAAGCCCTTGAAGGAAGTACTCAACTATTACCTGATTTCGTATTACAAGAACTATTAAAACGCCAAGAGCAGGTAATAAACGTTAACCCAGATACTTTAATCCTCGTTAATTGCAACATTGCAGAAACAGAGGTCGATGATTTGGCATTTAATTTGACTGTCGAAGCATATTTTGTAATTGGAGATGCTAATGGTCAAAGATGAATATTTCCAAGCAAGAACGTCCACAGGTGAAGGCGGAATGTTTGCGGCTGCTGGCGACCTTAAAATTAGACCCAGCAAGGATGCAACTAATTTCTGGGGAAGAGTTGATACGTATTTGAGGCTCGACGATACTGAGAAACTTAATCGGTTCATTACAGCACAAAGTTACTCTTCCTCATCCTCATAATCTGCATAATCTGCATAGTCTTGACCGTGTTTTTCATACCACAAGCGTTCTTCCTCTTGAGCCGCCTCTCGCTGTATCCTTTTCCGTTCTGCCATCTCTGCTTCTAGGCGTTCTTGCTCTACTCTCTCCCTCTCGAGTCTGATTAATCGCTGCTCGATTCGCCAACAGTAAAAATCCAAAGCCTTACCCGTCGCGGCTCCGGTAACTGTACCACCCACTAGAAATATAAGTCCAGTTTTCCAGCCTCGGATCGGGCCACCGCTCCACTCCAAACTTTTTTGATTGAACCACACCAGCACAGAGAAGACAAAAATTCCAACCACTGTGTTGATAAGCGCAAAAATCCTGGGTGTTATCTCAGTCTGTCGCAGTATTAGCCACTGTCCCAGCCAGAGTATTACACCAAAAATCACCGCAGCGATCGCGCTCATCACGGGTATCGGCCGAGATATATGCAAAATCGGACACGTGGTAAAGTTTGGTAAAGTTTATTCTCAAAAGCCTTGCTTTATCGTTATTTCAGCCTCGACCTTAACTTGACTATTCAAATGAAAACATTCCCTAAAAGGGTCATTTATGGGCAAGTGTTAAGGACAAAAAGGGGTGAAAGCTGCCTCTGAAAAATCACCACTCAACGCTGGCGATCGCTGCCCTCGACATATCTACCTTGCCTTTATCTCTAGGCATCTATCATAAAGCTAGCTATTTGACAAGATACTTGTTATACTTATTTACATGAACAATGATTTAGATTTCAAATCTCCTGAGCTATTTGGTTCTGTTGTTTTCAGACCTGATTTTAATAGCTTTAAGACTATCAATGCTTCCCAAGCTTGGTCTTTATTCTTTACAGGTGGTAGAGAAGACAAAAAACTAGATTCTAACCCTCGAATA
>JBGTMK010000418.1:0-2278 GCA_041743605.1 Nostoc sp. | reverse complement strand
AAAATCATGCTGAAAATAGTAATTGTTGAACCAGAAATATTCACTCTCTTAGGCATCAAAGCTGCTATTTCACAATCTCCTGATATAGAAGTAACTGGTGATGCCACTTCTGGAAAGCTGGGGTTTCAGTTAATTGAACAGACCAACCCTGATGTTGTGTTAGTTGATTTATTATTGCCCGATATGAGTGGTTTAGAACTTACTCGCTCAATTAAAACGAATACTAATAGTAAAGTAGTGATATTTACTAATCAGACTCATGGAGATTTTATTAATTCAGCCTTCCGTCATGGGGCTGATTCTTATATGCTCAAGAGTGCTGATATAGAATTAATTGAACTAGCCATCAAGAGAGCTTACTTTAATGAATGTCTACTTGACCCGAAGCTGGCTAAAAAGTTATTAGAAAACCTTTATCAAAACAGATATATCGACCCTAGTTTTGCTGACAAAAACTTGCTTGAGCCACCTACTGAGCGACAAATACAAGTCCTGCGTTTACTAGCTCAGGGTTTAGTTTTTCAAGATATTGCCAAAGAAATGTTTCTCTCAGTTAGTACAGTCAAAAATTATGCCAGTGATTTGTACAGTAAGAGGCACGTCAAGAACAGTTATGAGGCGATAAAAAGAGGGGCGATGCTTGGTTACATTGACTATAACTTGATTGTGAATGAATGATGTATTGGTGAGGAGACGGAAGGATTAAGTCGGGTATTAGTGGGGTTTATTTTTGTACAAAATCTCTATATCCCTAACTAGCCCAATCGTTGCTGCAATACCTCCAACGTACCGCAAGAACATCGGCAGTCATTATTGAGATACAGCCAAACTTTAAGGTAAAGGGTCAACGGTTCAGTTCTCTTGAGTTGAAGCGATCGCTTCCGTCTTAGCGAGGGTGTTTATGACTTGCAATTCCATTAAATTTTTCTCTTAGAAATAGAAAATCAACTTAAACCGTTAAAAAATCTGGAATTGTTCATGGTATATCTGTATCCAAAAAGAAATTTGCATATAGCACCTGCCATGCCCCAGGACAACTCCTGTCAAAATCTTCATGGGCGCTCACACCTATTAAAACCAAGGGGATACCATAATGCCAGAAAGCTCAAAACAAGTATTTAACAATAACCTACCAAATGCTCAATTTGACGGTAGTCTGCTAAACGCCGACATCCTAACAGCAGGAAAAATCGGCTGCGAGATCACTAACTACAACCCTGAGCAAAAGCAAAATCTCATAGATGCCGCAGCATAAACTAAGCATGACAGTTAAGTTAAACGCATCTAAATTTATAAAAATATGTTGACAAAACACGGCAATTGTAACCTGTAATAATTTAAACGTAAAATGTTATTAAGAAGTAAATTAGAATTTAAGTTTCTTCTATTTATTATTTTAGCTATTAACAATTGTCTAGGATTTTTAATACAACCTGTTGGACTAGGACAAACATTATTGCCTCATAATTTAGGAAAATCTAGAATTTTAAAAGAAGCTAACAGCAATGATAAAATTGATTTTGGACTAAGACAAGACTCTCCTCCAATAAGCTATCGAGATAATTTTGGTAAATCACAAGGCTTGTGTCTAGAATTATTAGACTTATTGAAAAAATATTTAATACAAAGACAGTTAGTTAAACAAGGGTTCAGAATAGAAACAGGTCACTACATCAGTCTTAAAGAAAGATTTTGGTATACTCAATACCCTCGTCAGGGAAATAATGAACATTCTTTAGCAGGTGAATGTGGTTCTGATTCCATTAGAAATAATGTTCCGAAAGGAATACAGTTTTCTAATCCCTTTTACACAAGCAAAACTTTGCTTTTAATACGTAAAAATCAAGCTTATAAATTTTCATTTTTAAATGAACCATTTAATGTATTCGAGAACCAAAAACCCAAAGTTGGAGTTACTACTTCTAGTTTAACAAAAGAAAGAGTTAAAAACTTTTTTAATTCAGAAGTAGATATAGTAGAAATAAATGGCGATAGAGAAAAAGCTGTTATTAAACTTGAAAATGAGGAAATTGATGCGTATGCCAGTGATGAAATTTTGCTAGAAGGTATGTTAGTAAGTTTTAAAAATAGTGAAGATTTTTATATTGACTACTCTCATATTATAGGTCGAGAAAGCTATGGATTAGTTTTACCAGGCGATGACAAAGAGTGGATTAATACTGTCAATGATTTTTTAAAAAGTAACAAACAAAATATAATTAAGCTGATTGATAAATATAATCTTAATCAAAATAGTTCAAATTTTATAAATCCATTG
>JBGTMK010000417.1:0-3478 GCA_041743605.1 Nostoc sp. | reverse complement strand
GTATAAAACGCCGTAGTGGGAAGATAGACATAGTTGGAACTATGGACGATAGTACCACGAAGGAAATCCTTCATACCCTTCATCGGGCTGTTGGAAGCCTACCCTGTAACCGCTTCGGTTCAGTGTAGGAGTATGTCACGTATTTAACAAAAACTGATCAAGTATCTCAATAGAAAATAAACTAATTCTGGAGCAAAAATTCAATATGTACGACTGCATCATCGTCGGCGCTGGGCCAGCTGGTGGAACAGCTGCATATCATTTAGCTAAACAAGGTCGCACAGTATTAGTATTAGAAAAAGAATCCTTGCCAAGATATAAACCTTGTGGCGGTGGTGTATCTCCAGCGATCGCTCAATGGTTTGATTTTGATTTTAGCCCAGTAATTTCTGTAAAAGCCGACTCCCTTCGTTTTACCTGGAATTTGGGCGATCCCGTGGAAGCAAAAATCGCCACTAAAGAACCAGTCTGGATGGTGCGACGAGATATTTTTGACCATTTCTTAGTACAGCAAGGACAGAAGCAAGGGGCTGAACTACGAGATAATACGGAAGTAACGAGTATTGAATTTCAAAGTGACTATTGGCAAGTTAATACAGCTAGTGGCCCAGTTACAGGTCGCTACTTAATTGCGGCTGATGGTGCTAAAGGGCCAATGGCAAAATGGCTAGGCTTCAAAGACCGTAAACGCCGTTTAGCAGCAGCTTTAGAAGCAGAAGTTGCCGCAAATGTCAAAGACAAATCGACAATTCACTTCGAGTTTGGCTTGGTGAAAAATGGCTACATTTGGAACTTCCCAAAAGCTGATGGTTATTCCATTGGTGTTGGTACATTTATTGGTGGTCAACCCCAAGATTTTAAGAAAATTTTAGATGAGTACGCGCGATCGTTTAATGTAGATATCAAAACAAGCAAACAGTATGGTTATCCCCTTTGCTTGTGGGATGGCAACCAAAAGTTGCATACTCAAAATGCGGTTTTGGCTGGGGAAGCTGCTTGTGTAGTCGATCCAATGACAGCAGAAGGCATTCGTCCGTCAATTTTTAGCGGTTTGATTGCAGCAGGAGCCATTAATGAAGCCCTTTCTGGTGACACCAACGCTTTAGAAAAATATAGCGAAACTATTAATGAACAATGGGGTACTGAGATGGCTTGGGCGCAAAAATTAGGTGGAGCATTCTATCGCTTTCCAGGTATTGGCTACAAAGTTGGTGTTAAGCGCCCTTCTGGTGCGAAAATTATGGGTAAGATTCTGTGTGGAGAACTGCGCTATGGCGATGTTGCCAGTCGTGCGCTCAAGCGTTTAATTCCAGGTTTTGGAGGTTAATTAACCAGACAAGTTGCTTTGAGCAACTTGTTAAAGGTATGCAAACTTCCGCCGCAGTGTAATAAGCATTTTTCAATATGGCAATTTACTTGACAAAACGGCTATCTGTGTTCGCTAATATTCTTGCTCTTCTCCTCTTCATGCCGGGAATTGCCTTAGCTGCACCCGTTAAAATCTATACAAATTATGGTATTATTTTCGCCCAAACTACCAAAACGGCAAGCTACTCCACCTCGTCGGAGATTAACCTGACTCCCTTACAACGCCAGGAACTCCAGGCTGTGCGTCAGAGAAGAAACAGGGAAATTGCGGCAGTCTTAAACTCATCCCAGCGTGACCAACTTAATCACAATCTCCGGGCTGGTAATAATATCAATCAAGCCCTAGAAAAACTAAGTTTGCAACCAGAACAGCAAGATTTGGTAAAGGCGATCGTGCAATTTACTAACTTGAAAATGAAAGCTGTTTCATCTAGACATTTGCTAGAAATAGGAAAGAATTAAAGGCTTAAAATAGGGAGCATCCCAATTTTGCAAATTTACTAAGATAACAGATTGTCATTGCGAATGAAGCGAAGCGGAATGAAGCAATCGCAACACCTAGACCTTGCGATTGCAACTCTTGGAGACGCTACGCGAACGCTCCATTTCATTACAAAGAAAGGCAGAGGGCAGAGGGCAGAGGGCAGAGGGCAGAGGGCAGAAGGAAAGAAGTATTAATAAAAACTTTAGTTGTGGGTCTAAAGCCCACTAAGTAGGTAGGCACAAAAAAACCAAACTATGTAAAGATAAATAAATACGGAGAATGCATCTACCGAGGTAACTTAAAGTATGGGCGCTCGTCTCAGAGTATTTTTGACTAATGAGGAAAACCAAACCCTATTAAATCTGAGAACAGCAGAGGTGCCACAGAAGGTTAAAGACCGAGCAGAAATAGTTAGGCTGAACGCACATGGCTGGTACGTAGAGAAAATAGCTGCTCACTTTAGTTTGACTGTTCAAACGGTAAGAGATGTTTTGCACAAATGGGATAAACTGGGGCTGGAAGGGCTTTGGGAGCTACCAGGTAGAGGAAGAAAATCAAAATGGACTGAAGTTGACATCATGTTTTTGGAAAAATGCCTCAAAGAAGAACCACGTACATACAATAGTCTTCAACTCAGCCAGAAATTAGAACGCGATCGCTCAATTAAATTGAGTCCCGATAGATTAAGACGGGTACTAAAAAAAAGGGGATCAATTGGAAACGAGCCAGGAAGAGTCACAAAGGAAAGCAAGACCCGATAGCGCGAGCAAACAAGCAAGCAGACTTAGATATTTTGGAGTTATCTGCTGCTGCGGGAGAAATAGACCTCAAATATTTGGATGAATCAGGATTTTGTGCATGGAGTGAACCGGGTTATACCTATTACTTTAAAGGTGAACAAAAACGCTTAGAGCAAAACAAGCGGCGTGGTCGGAGATTAAGTATTATTGGATTTTTTCAACCTTTGATCAGTTTTGTTTACGGTTTGGTGATCGGGGGTATTAACCGTAAGTCTTATATCCAAATGATGGAGCAAGAGGCTGCTGATGCCCAAAGAAAGGGACTTACTAGGGTAATTGTGCAGGATAACGGGCCGATACATCGATGCAAGGAAGTTCAACAGTTATGGAAAAAGTGGGAACAGATGGGTTTATACATCTTCTTTTTGCCAAAATACTGTTCCGAAATGAATCCAATTGAATTGGAATGGCAACACCTCAAAAAATCGGAGCTATCTGGGCAAATATTTGATGATGAGTTAGACCTTGCTTATGCCGTGATCGATGGTGTAAAAGCTAGGGGAGAGAAAGGGAACTACAGTACAGAGCGTGTAAAATTTAATTCTAATTCCTCTGCTTAATTTTTTGTTACATAGTTGTAAATTTTTCCGCCCACCTACTTAATTGTTTTGTGTGCGATCGCTGTGACGGGGTGTAGGGGCAATCGCTGTAATTCGTGGCGAGGGATAGGTTAGCGATCGCATCCAGAATCATCACCACACCGCCGTTAATCCAATTTTTGACCGTAACTCTGACCTTGCCCTTGCGTCGTGCGATGCCTGCGGCGGGCGTAGCCATCGCGGTCATTTGTTAACCCAATAGCGAAAATTTGGTGTATCTCTTGCTG
>JBGTMK010000416.1:0-22962 GCA_041743605.1 Nostoc sp. | reverse complement strand
ACGGAGAAACATTCTAGAATCATTATCTTTAAGGGTTGCTTGAAAGGTTTTTTGTGTCTCTTGGGGGTTTTTCCAGTAGCCTTGAGCAATAGTAGAACCTGATACCCAAATTTCCCCGACTTGTGAATCTTGGCATGGAGTAAAGGATTCAGGATGAACGATCGCAATTTGTGTATCAATCTCGCTACGTCCACATCCCACCAATGTCTGCACATTTTGTTGATTCGATCTAACCTCTACCACCCGATTTTCTGCTAGTGCATCTGCATCAACTTGCAAGAATACAGGCGGATCTTGTTGACGCACCGCCGCCACTTTTAGGGTGGCTTCCGCCAAACCATAACCGGGACAAAAGGCTGTTAAATAAAATCCACAGGGTTTAAAGGTTTCGGCGAACCGTTGTAAGACATCTGCTCTCACAGGTTCGGCACCATTTAAAGCCATTTGCCAGCTACTCAGATCCAAGGCAGCCTTTTGTTCTGCGGTGATTTTCCGCACGCATAGATCGTAGGCAAAATTCGGTGCGCCGCTATGACTAGCTTTGTAAGTCGAAATCGCCTGTAGCCATCGTATGGGTTTATGCAGAAAGGACACAGGAGGCATCATGTAGCAAGAACAACCTTTATATAAGGGTTCGATGACTCCATAAATTAGCCCCATATCATGAAAGGTGGGTAGCCAACTGACAATAATACTGTCTGCTGTGTGGTTCCATCCCCGATCGAGGTCGGTACAGTTGGATAGTAGATTGCCGTGGCTGACCATCACTCCCTTGGGAGTGCCTGTAGAGCCGGAGGTATACTGGAGAAGGGCTAGGGTATGGCTATTGACAATAGGTTGATGCCATGCATCTGCTAAATCTGCATCAATGTCATCGGTGGCTAACCAACGCAACTGGGCTAACTCTGGGTATTCTACCAACCAATGCTGACTATTGGCTAAGACAGATGTGGTTGTCAGGGCAAAGGTTGCTTCTGCATCTTTGGCCATCGCCAACAGCCTAGACATTGACTGATTGGCACGGGGGGGATAGGCAGGAATAGCTACAACTCCAGCCAACAAACATCCGAAAAAAGCGGCAATGAATTCTAAACCCGGTGGATATAGTAGTAAGGCTTGTTGACCTATGGCATTAAAACTCTGAAGTTTGGCGGCGATCGCCTGTGCTAATCGCTCCAATTCTTGATAACTTAGAGTATGCGCTGCAATTTCTCCATCCTGAAGAAAAGTGTAATTTTTATCAGGCTGCGATCGCGCTCTTTCACTCAAAGCATCTACTAAGGTAGAAAATTTCATGCCGTTATTGCCCTCTTATGCCCTAACTCCAGTAGAAAAGTTTTTCACGCTCCTGGGAGAAGGCAAGAAATCCGCCTACGGTAATCCGACGGCGAGAACCTTCAACCGCAGAAACACGATGCAAAATTCTCCCCGCATCAAAGACCACTAGAGAACCAGCTTCTGGACTAAGGAACATTTGGTCATAATCTTCCATAACTGAGGCAATCAGTTGACCGTTCACTAAACCATTTTTCCTTGTTCCCCCATGTTCCTTATCAGGCCATTCTGTCTCTGACCACTCTAAATCATAGAGAATTAACTCTCCCCCAGCATTAGCAGCACTCAGTACTACAAAATAGCTGAGATGATCGTTGGGTTGAACTATGGTTTCTAAGTGGCGATACCCTGGTGTGCAATGCAGAAATTGATTTTCAAAATGCCAGCCCATCTCCTGACCAGTTTCTAAAACTCGGATTGTTGTTGGAGTATAGGCGTAGCCGTCGGGGGTAACGGGAAGTTGAACAGACCGACCACCAGACATTGCGCCGAGAACTTCTGTTAGCCGCGTCTCGAAATCGGCTCCTCCACTGAATAGTTGGCGGCAATATTTCCGAAAATCAACTGCTTCTTCACAATATTGAGTAATATCGGCATCGCATACATATAATGCTGGGCCGTAAATCAGAACATCCCCGAAGGGCGAACCAGGAAATGGGCCTTTGCGCGTTAGCCGACTGACGACTCTGGAGATATCTTCTGGAGACAGAAAATTCTTGACGATCAAACCATGAACCTGGCGATCGCAAATATCTATAATCCCTTCTGGATAGTTACCAATTTCGCTAACATCCAATTCAACAAAATTATATAAGGACTTGGCTACAGGTGACTTAATCATGATTTCGCCAAAAACAAATTTTTACAAACTCTGCTAATCTTTCTTTTTGCTCAATAATATTTGTAATTGATACATCTCAGATTATCCTGTTTTTTGAAACCTGAGATATATCAAATTTTAAATCAGAGATTGAAAAAGATTTCGCACTCAGATTTTAGCTGGCATTAACTGCACTTCCAAAATGACAAGAGGTGCTACAATAGGTATCCGCCATACTAGCTATCATAGGGTTCATCTCATACTGGACTTTCAGAGAGTCGATATACGTACTCACATCTGCTTCTGAAACATCAAAGCCCTTAGATTTAGCTAATTTAGAAAGCTCTTGCGCTACTTTTGCAATTTTTTCTTCTGGAGAACCCTGAAGATTAGTTAAAGCTTTTTGCAATTCTGCACCTACTCCTGATGAGTCGCTAGCTGGATTGTTATTTTCTGTCGTAATATTTTTCACGAAGTCAGTAAATTGTGATATGGACATATTGTTTCTCCTTGTAATCTTTGTCCTCTGTTTTTAAGAAACACATTTCATAACCATCATTTTCTAAGAATTTGAGGGTTTCTATTTCAGTGTGTTTCTTTCATAATTATTGCGGCAGCGAAAAACTTACCTGTTAGAGGTTCTTAAGAAACACACAAATTTTATAAACCTTATTCAGTCAGGATCTGAGATTTTAAATTTTAATGTATTTCTTCCATTTTTTGTTAGCGCATAGGGGCGCTAGTCAAAGGCTCATATCTGGTGCTATTGTCTGATTGCAAGCTTTAAAATTGCATTGTTTGTTGCTAGTTATTACTGGTTGTTCGCTTAAATCCTGAATTTATAAGCTGTAGACATTGCCCAGTTTCAGGTTGTCGAAAATAGCGCCAGATTTGGTCTCTGTCCAAATTGAGAGAATTTTACTAGAGAAATCTGCTTACCAGAAATTGAGATATTTGGGATTTTGTAAATCAAGGGTAAAGCAGATCAGCCTTTGGTATAAAACCTTTTGTACTGAGTAGCTATTCGCTTTCCGTCAGATAATTACTTAAATTTATTTCGTAGTCAGGCTTTCAACTCTGAGTTGGGAATTTCAAAAGCGGTAAAGTCCTTTGCCACGTAACTATGTCATCCTATAACGGGAAGGGAGTAAGTGCAATGACCGATACAAAATTTAATTATATTGACCATCTTAGTTACCATATATTAACCTTACTTGACTATATACGCCTTATAGAGTATGGGTATAATTTTTTGGCGTTTTCACGTATAAACACTGTACAATTGAAATGTCAAAACTAAATAACTTCAGCTTTTAAGCTCTATTTTTCGTGAAGGCTGTTATTGGGAACGACGGCGTTAAACGGGTTTCTCGGCTTGTTCGCCCTTGGCGTTTGCATAGCTTCTTTTGACGGAAAAGTATAGCAACTAAAGTTTGAAAAAAAAGTTTAATAAAAAAGATTTATATCAAGATATGTTAGTGTTTGACTAAGTTGTATAGCAATCCTAAATCATTGATTCAAAATTTATGGATACCATCACCATAGCCAGTTGTAACTGAATATTAAATTACCGTTCCCGCTAGCTTGATTTTGTGGTATTGGTTAAAACAAGGTAACAAACCAAGTTTAAGAGTTCTAGAAAATTCTGCTATGACATACGTTAAAAATGATTTGTGGCTCACAGTTACATCTGATTTATTAGCTAATTATCCAGACGCAGTTAATCGGATATACAAAGGTGAAATTGATGGAATGCTGATTAAGCAGGTCTTCACCAAAGAAGAAATGCTCGAGGCTAAACATCAACTGGAAAATACTAAAAGTCGGAAAAGCGTGGGTTACGGCGAATCATTTGGTGTTGTTCTACCTGCCAAAGAAAATGAACCTACTAAATATTTCCAAGATGTAAATGTATATAGGAACGATCTGAAAAATATTTTTGCAGGTGGTTATGAAGAAAGGATTGAAGGATTACTAAGTAAAGTCTCAGGAGGGAGAACAGTAGAGATAGCCTCAGAAAACAATCAAACTTATGCCCCTGCTCAAATTAGGTTTGTCGAGCCAAATAAAGGTGGGATTATTATTCATAAAGGTAGTCAATTTCTTCAACATCCGTCCTTTGTTCATTTAACAAAAATTGCTAGATTACAAGAACATCTGAGTTATTTTCTGATCGTCGATAAGCCAGAAGAAGGTGGAGAATTAATAATTTACGATCTGCCGCCAGAAGAAGCGAAAAAGGATTTTGATACTTTAGTTAAAGATTCAGCTTTTGAAAAATGCGACAAAAAATATGTCAGTCCAGACATCGGTGATATGGTTCTTTTCCACGGTGGTACAATATGGCATAAGGTAGCGGAGGCTAAGGGAAGCAAAAACCGCATTAGTATAGGTGGATTCGTTGCTATATCAACAGACGATCAAAAAATATTCTATTGGAGTTAATCAAATTATAGTCAAAAATCATTGCAGAATTTAGGCAACGCTTAAAGGATGTTTTTAAAGTATCAAATTGTGTTAATATCTCCTTTTTTGTTGGGATTTAGGGAGAGCAAGAAATTTTTACATAACCAAGCACTTTTAAAACATCCTCTTTGCGGGACTTTATCTAAATACAAGAACGTCAGCCTTATTTGACAAAGGTTCTAGCTACGACAGCCATTTTTTATTTATAAATAATTTTGGTGGGACAAAATTATTTATAAGTAAAGGTTTTATTAGATGCGATCGCATCTAATTAATGTATGTAAAATGGCTCATCACAAATTTAAAATTATAGATGGAGGACAAGATGAATAAAAATGCTACTAACCCAGAATTAGCAATCAAAAACTGGCTCACTTTAGAAGCTGAATTAGCCAGTAATTATCCTGATAGCATTAATCAAATTTATCAAGGTGAAATCGATGGAATGCTCCTCAAAGGAGTCTTTTCCCAAGCAGAAATGTTAGAAGTAAAACAGAGACTAGATAACGCCAGTGACGAGCTAGAAACTGTTAGATACGGTACAACCCTTGGCTGTGTTTTAATGGCAGCAGGTAGTGATAAAGAAAGATATTTTCAAGGTGCAGATAACTTCAGGAACAAGTTAAAGACACTTTTTGACACCAATTTTGAAGCGAGATTAGAAGCAACTTTAACTGAAATTTCTGGAGGCAGAAAGGTCGAGGTAGCTAGAGAAAATGATGAGCGAATTTATACCCCGGCTACAGTAAGATTTGTCTACCCAAATTTAGGTGGAATGGTTCCCCATAAAAACAATGATTTTCTGGAAAATTCCTACTACGATCACTTGAACCAAATTGCCAAAATGGTAGATGCTCTTAGCTATTTTATCATCATTGATAAACCAGAAGCAGGTGGAGATTTAGTACTTTATGATTTACCTCCAGAAGAGTCAATGACTCTCACCAAAGATTTGGATTTAAAAAAATGCCCCAAGAGATATATTACCCCCGATATCGGAGACATGATTGTTTTTCATGGTGGTAATATAGTCCATCAAATTACTGATGTAACAGGGCAAAAAGTTAGAATTACGATTGGTGGCTTTTTAGCAATGTCTAAAGACGATCAAAAAATCCTCTATTGGAGTTAAATAGTATTGCTGTGACTCGATCGAGGTGTAGGTAGGCAAGAAGAGGAAATGATTAACTTTTTTCGACTTTCAACTCAGCAAAAGCATCTGTGGTTGTTGCAGCAAGATGGTTCTAGCTTGCCTTACCGGACTCAATGCACTGTCTTAATTGAGGGAATTCTCAATATCGAGGCTCTCGAAATTGCCTTAAATACTGTCATTAATCGACATGAGATTTTACGTACCACATTCAAAAGTTCGCCAGGAGAGATTATTCCCTTTCAAGTCATAACCGACAGTAACCTACCACCCATTTATCAGCATGACTTGGCTACTTTAACTCCATTAGAACAGGAAGCTGAAATCTCAGTGATTTGGCAAAAGATGAGCCAATTAGATTTTGATTTTGCACAAGCTCCAATTTTGAATGTATCTTTGATAATTTTGTCGCCTCAAAAGCATTTATTACTTCTTTGTTTACCGTCTCTGTGTGCAGATGGTGTAACACTGAAAAACTTAGTGCGGGAAATTAGCTATAACTATGGAGGATTGGCAAAAGAACAGCTTCAACAAGAACCAATGCAATATGTTGATTATTCAGAATGGCAACATGAATTACTCATAGCAGAAGATACCAAAAAAGGTCGAGAGTATTGGGAGAAACAAGATATTTCTGCTATTTTTAATTTCAAAATTCCAGGAGAAAATAAGTCAGGTAAATCTAGAAAATTTCAACCAGAATCAATTGCGATCGCAATTGGGCCGCATACAGTTGCAAAGTTAAAAAACCTGATACGGCAGTATGATATATCAATATCTGTATTTCTGCAAACTATCTGGCACATCCATCTGTGGCGATTGACAAGAGAATCAAATCTGATTGTTGGTGTAGGGTATGATGGTCGTCAATATGAGGAATTACAGGCATCATTAGGATTGTTCGCTAGATATTTACCAATTCATGCTCATTTAGCAGCGAACTTACAATTTTTGGAAGTTTTAAAACAGATTAATGAATCTACACTTCAACAAACCAAATGGCAGGATTATTTTAGTTGGGATGAGATAAATTTCTCTTGGTTTCCAGTCAGCTACAATTTTGCCGAAGAGACAGAGCAGTATTTTGCAGATAATCTGGTTATATATATAGATAAGCAATTAACCTATATTGATAAATTTAAATTAAATTTATCATGCTGTGTAAACAAAAATCAAGAGATAGTTGCAGAATTTCACTATGATTCCAACTTATTTCGAGCAGAGGATATAAAACGTTGGGCGGGACAATTTCAGATGTTGTTAGCAAGTGCTATTGAGAATCCGTTAACTTTAATCAGTAAGTTAGAAATTCTCAGTGAAGTAGAGCGACAACAACTGTTGTTATGGTGCAACAACACAGAAACTAATTATTCAAAATTTCAGTGCATACATCAACTGTTTGAAAAACAGGCAGATAGTACACCAGATAATGTTGCCGTTGTGTTTGAGAACCAGGAATTGACTTATGCTCAACTCAACGCTCGTGCTAATCAGCTAGCACGTTATTTACAGGATTGGGGTGTGGGGCCAGAAGTTTTGGTGGCAATTTGTCTAGAGCGATCGCACTTGATAATCATTGCCCTCTTGGCTATTCTGAAAGCAGGTGGTGCTTACGTACCTCTCGATCCTCAGCTGCCAAAAGAACGCCAAGCCTTGATTTTAGAAGATACCCAGGCAACAGTGGTATTGACTCAAGGATTCTCAGCCTGGAATCTCCCGGAACACAAGGCACGTGTGGTTTCCCTAGATGCAGATTGGCATATCATCGCCCAAAAAAGCAATGAAAACTTGTTGAGCAAAGCCACTCCAGAAAATTTAATCTATGTACTCTACACCTCTGGCTCTACAGGAAAGCCCAAGGGAGTTGCCGTTGAGCATCAGCAAATGTGCAACTATCTTTATAGCATCCTTGCTCAACTAAATCTGCCTACTAGTGCTAGTTTTAGCTTAGTTTCTACCTTCGCCGCAGATTTAGGTAATACAGTTATCTTCCCTGCCTTGTGTACAGGCGGCTGTCTCCATGTAATTTCTCAAGAGCAAGCCTCTGATGCAGATAAGCTGGCTGATTACTATTACAATCATGGCGGTATCGACTGTCTCAAAATTGTTCCCAGCCATCTGCAAGCTTTACTAAATTCCTGCCGACACCCTGCCCAAATCTTACCCCGCCATCGGTTAGTTTTGGGTGGTGAAGCCTTGAGTTGGCAATTAGTTGAGAAGGTGCAAGCGTTAGCCCCTGACTGTAAAATTCTCAATCACTACGGCCCCACAGAAGCTACCGTAGGAGTGCTTACTTATCAGGTGGAAAACGGCCAAAGCGATGATGATTCAGTGAATGTTCCCCTTGGACAACCCCTGGCAAACACGCAAATCTTGCTTTTAGATGAGCATCTGCAACCCGTTCCCATCGGCATCCGTGGAGAAGTATACATCGGTGGTGCGAATTTAGCGCGGGGCTATTTCAACCGCCCAGATTTGACCAAGGAAAAATTTATCCCAAATCCCTTTGACGATAGCGCAGCGTATACCCTTCGGGATGCTTCGCTTAGAGCGAGTCCGCGAGCGTCGGCAGGAGGCGATCGCCTATATAAAACTGGAGATTTAGCACGTTACCTTAGTGATGGTAACATTGAGTTCCTCGGTCGAATTGACCATCAGGTGAAGATTCGCGGCTTCCGCATCGAGTTGGGAGAGGTTGAGGCAGCATTGCGACAACACCCAACAGTACGCGAAACTGTAGCGATCGCCCTGGATGACGATCGGGGTGAAAAGCGGCTAGTTGCCTATATCGTCCCCCACCGCACAGATGTATCTAGCAGTGAACTACGCAACTTTTTGCAGGAGAAACTGCCCGACTACATGATGCCTTCTGTTTTCGTGAGGCTGGACGCTTTACCATTGCTGCTTAACGGTAAGTTGGATCGTCGCTCCCTACCAGCACCAGATTGGACACGCCCCGAACTAGAAGCAGCCTTTATCGCACCTCGGACTCCAGAAGAACAAATATTAGCCGATATCTGGGCGAAAGTTTTGGGTGTCCAACGAGTGGGAGTGCAGGATAACTTCTTTGAGTTAGGCGGAGATTCTATCCTCAGCATTCAGATTGTCGCCAGAGCCAAAGAAGCGGGGCTTTGTCTGACCCCCATGCAGCTATTTCAGCAGCAAACGATCGCCCAGTTAGCAGCCTTAGCTACAAAAACGCCTAAGCCAATACAGGGTTTGGTAACTGCTGAAGTGCCCCTAGTTCGTCACCGCCTCTCTTTTGGTGGAAGCTACACGCCTTCTGATTTTCCCCAGGCGAAGTTAAACCAAGAACAGCTGGATCTAATCAGCGCTAAATTTGCTATTGAAGATATTTACTGCCTCTCACCTCTGCAACAAGGCTTACTCTTTCATAGCTTGTACGATCCAAAATCAAGAGTGTACTTCCAGCAAAAGATTTTAACCTTCCAAGGAAAATTGAATGCTACCGCTTTCCGGCAAGCATGGCAACAGGTAGTAAATCGCCACCCCAGCTTGCGAACCATCTTTCTTTGGGAAGACTTGGCAGAACCGATACAAGTAGTGCTACAGCAGATAGAATTGCCTTGGCAGCAGCAAGACTGGTGCTACATGTCTTCAACTGAGCAAGAAGAACAATTGCAAACTTATCTTCAAGCAGATTCACAGCAGGTTTTTTCCCTGAGTGAAGGACCATTGATGCGATTGGCACTTATCCAAACTGCTACAGACGTTCATCAATTCATCTGGAGCCACCACCATATAATACTGGATGGTTGGTCTACTTCTGCGATCGTCACAGAGGTCTTCAAGTTCTACAAAGCATTTTGTGAAGGTCAGGATTTATACCTTAAAGATAGCTATCTTTATCGAGACTATATCGCCTGGTTGCAACAGCAAGACTGGTCTGGAGAAGAAAGCTTCTGGCGAAAGGCTCTCAGGGGACTACGCGCTCCAACTAAGTTAGGTGTAGGTTGGGTGTCGGGCAATTTACCTGATCGAGATTGGGGATGGGGATATGCTCAGGAGGAAACCACACTCTCAGCCGATGTTACCTCGTCCCTACAGTCCTTTGCTAGGAAGCATCATTTAACGCTCAACACCATCATTCAAGGAGTTTGGGCTTTGCTTTTAAGCCGATATAGCGGTGAGGAAGACGTGGTTTTCGGCGTGACTGTCTCTGGCCGTCCAGCAGATTTGCCAGGAGTTGAGGCGATCGTTGGACTATTAATCAATACCCGACCGATGCGGGTACAAGTTTCTAGTCATGTCTCCGTTTTATCCTGGTTACAGAGGTTGCAACAGCAACAAGTAGAACTGCTTCAATATCAGTATAGTTCTTTAGTGCAGATTCAAGAGTGGAGCCAGATACCCAGAGGAACGCCTTTATTTGATAGTTTTGTCTCCTTTCAAAATCACCCATTGAATCTTTCTTTAATACAGGAAAACAGTAACCTAAAAATTATCAATGTACGTTCCTTTTTTGAAACTAACTATCCTTTAAGTGTAACGGTAGAACCCGGTTATCAACTGTTAATCAGAATTGAATATTTATCTAATAAATTTGATATTGCCACTATTCGCCGAATATTAGAACAGTTTGGGACTGTGCTAAAAAATATTCCCGTCAATTTAGCCCAACCTCTATCGCATATTTCACTAACTACTGAAATGACTACAGGAGAAAGTCAGGAACTAGTTAATAGTTTCAATGCTGACCTAGAATAAAAGGATTTAAGGAAAATATTATGTGCGGTATTTGTGGATATTTTGATATTTCAAAAGAGCGTAGTCCAGAAATGAAAGTTTTGGAAAAGATGGCTGACAAATTGATTTATCGAGGCCCAGATTCATCGGGATATTTGATTAAAGAAAATTTAGGTTTAGGCTTTCGGAGGTTAAGTTTAATTGATTTAGCAGGTGGGAATCAACCTCTATATAACGAGGATGAGACAATAGTCTTAATATGTAATGGAGAAATATTTAATTATCTAGAACTAAAAAAGGAATTAATTAAAACAGGTCATAAGTTTCGCACCAATACAGATGTAGAAGTTTTAATTCACCTCTATGAAGAATATGGGCTAGATTTTTTAAATAAACTTAATGGTCAATTTGCTTTTGCTCTTTACGATTATCAAGAACAACAATTAATTTTAGCTAGGGATCAAATGGGCATTTGTCCACTTTTTTATACAATAGTGGATAAATTTTTGATTTTCGGCTCAGAAATCAAAGCAATCTTAGCACATCCGTTAGTTAGGCGTGAGGTTGACTTGGTTGGTTTAGATCAAATTCTCACATTTCCCGGATTAGTAAGTCCGAGAACTATGTTTAAAAATATCAATAGTTTAAAAAGTGGTCATTATGTTCTGATTAAAGATTGTCAGGTAAAAGTTACAGAATATTGGGATTTAGATTATCCACAGGTTAATGAAACTGCTTATAGTTTACCAGAAAGCTATTACACAGAGAAATTACAAGAGCTTTTGATCCAATCAGTGAAATATAGGTTACACGCTGATGTTCCGGTGGGAGTGTACGTTAGTGGCGGCTTAGATTCTTCATTAATTGCAGCAATAGTCAGTAAAATACGTCCTGAGAGTGATGTACATTCTTTCTCGATTGGCTTTACAGATAAAGAGATATGCGAATCAAAATATCGAGATATTTTGCTGAAACAACTTAATTTTATTCATCATGATATTTGGTTTGATTGGCATCAAATTAGTGATGGGTTAGTGAAAGC
This sequence comes from Nostoc sp., assembly GCA_041743605.1. Classification (GTDB taxonomy): domain Bacteria; phylum Cyanobacteriota; class Cyanobacteriia; order Cyanobacteriales; family Nostocaceae; genus Nostoc. Next base: position 11,442 of record JBGTMK010000416.1, on the reverse strand, counting down.
TATTTATCATTCTGAATGTCCGCTAAAAGAAACCTATAATACAGCTTCTTTAGCTCTTTCTGCCTGTGCTAATAGTAACCATATTAAAGCCATTTTAACGGGTGAAGGTGCTGATGAATTATTTGCGGGTTATGTCGGCTATCGTTTTGAACAATTACGAAATAGCAACCTTTCTACGAACCAAAAAGATTATAGTTTGGAATCTGTATTAGAGGATGAATTGAGACTTAAGGTATGGGGAGATGAAAATATTTTTTATGAAAGAGATTTATACTCTTACCGAGAAACCAAACTAGCTTTATATTCATCAGAATTAAACGAGCGATTTAGCGAATTTGACTGTCTTAACTTTGAGTTAGTTAACCCTGAGAAGTTACGAAATAGACATTTTATTCATCAAAGGTCTTATCTTGATTTTAAATTAAGGTTATCAGATCATTTGGTTTCCGATCATGGCGATCGCATGGCTTTAGCTAATTCGGTTGAAGCTCGTTATCCATTCTTGGATATTAATATAGTTGAATTTACTAAAGAAATACCTCCTAACTTAAAACTCAATGGTTTACAAGAAAAATATATTCTTAAACAAACAGCAAAAGACTTTCTTCCTCAACAAATTGTTGAGCGAGAAAAATTTGCTTTTCATGCACCAGGAAGCCCTCATTTATTAAAACAAGATATTGAATACATCAATGACATATTGTCAAGCGATTTGATTAAAAAGCAAGGCTATTTCAACCCAATCACTATCGATAACCTTAAAAACCAATACCTGCAAGATGGCTTTCACCTCAATCTTCCTTTTGATATGGACTTGTTAATTATACCCCTGACTTTTGGGATATTTTTACAGGAATTCAAAATGACTGATATTAACTAATTCACCAATACCACTAACATAATTAAGTTTGTTTAAAGCAGAAATGAGGTATCGGCAAAATGGCAAAGATTCACAAGAGGGAAATGTTGGGTGTTTTAGGTGGTATGGGCCCATTGGCATCGGCGGAATTTTTGAAGACAATTTATGAATATAATATTTTCGGTCAACGCGAACAACAATCGCCTAAAGTTATTCTTTATTCTGACCCCACATTCCCTGACAGAACGGAAGCTTTGCTCAGGGGAGATGATGAAATTTTACTAGCTAATTTAATAGAAGCTTTATATCAATTATGTGAATTAGATGTTTCAAAAATTGTTATTTGTTGCATAACTTCTCATTACTTACTGCCCAAACTACCCGATGATTTAAGAGATAGAGTTATTTCTTTAGTAGATATCATCTTCAAAAAGATTTTAGACCAACCAAAAAAGCATTTATTAATTTGCTCAACCGGAACGCAAAAATTACAAATATTTCAAAATCATATTCTTTGGCAGTTTGTTAAAGATGACATTATATTACCTGATGAAAGCGATCAAAATTTAATTCACCAAATGATTTATTATCTAAAAGTTAAAGGAGATTTTCAAAAGTGTCTGCCTATTTTAGAAAATTTGCAAGCGAAGTACAATGTAGAAAAATTGATCGCAGGCTGCACAGAAATTCATTTGTTAAATAAATATTTAGAGTCAGTTGCAGGTAAGCAACGCGAAAATATCTTTTTAGATCCGTTGACGATAATAGCACAAGAACTATGGAGTATTTCACATCTGCAAAATTATACAGATTTACCAAATATAATTGCGGCTTTCCAGTTTCTCTCCCGGATATTTTCGCAAGATTTAAATGTTCCTCAAGAAATAGACAAATATAATTCCAAAAAATATGAATTCTCAAATTTATATTCAAGATTGGTTTAGTGAAACTGCTGATAAATTTAGCAAAAATACAGCTATTGATTGCGGCGAACGACAATTTACCTATGGGGAAATTGAAACGCAGTCAAATAAACTTGCAAATTTTCTCATTCAGCATGGTGCTATTAAAGGCTCAATAGTAGTGATTTTGGCTAAAGATTCTGTTAAAGTTATTATTGCAATCATCGGCATTTTAAAAGCAGGTTGTGTCTTTGTACCGCTAGTTCCCGATTTACCTGATGACCGAATTTATACCATCATTGCAGAAGTAGCTCCACAATGGTTAATCGTTGATGCCACAGGATTAACGAAAATTAGCAATGGTAGAACAGCAGAATTTTTACAATCGTCAGTTATTTGTCTGGAAGAAAATTGCAATTTTGATAATTTTAATCTGCTGAATTCCTACCTGAATAAGTATGCAGAATATTCTCAATTTGAGCAGCCGAATATTCAGATAGAACCAGACGATATGTCCTACTTATACTTTACCTCTGGTTCGACCGGTAAGCCCAAAGGAATAGCAGGCTGTCTGAAAGCGATCGCACATTTTATCAACTGGGAAATCCAAACATTTGGGATTAAAGAGTTCACCAGAGTTAGTCAATTAATTACTCCCGCTTTCGATGCTTTTTTAAGAGATATTTTTGTCCCATTATGTGCTGGCGGTGTCGTTTGCATACCGAAAGAAATTGATATCATCCTTGATGCTAGAAAGCTAATTGAATGGATAGAACGTCAGCAAATTAATTTAATTCATTGTGTGCCTTCCTTATTTCGCTCTATCCTGAATGAGGATTTAGACCCGAAAAGTTTTTCAGCTTTGCAGTATATTCTTTTATCTGGAGAACCCCTACTACCTGCGGATATTAGCCACTGGATGGATATTTACGGCGACAGGATTCAGTTAGTTAATCTTTATGGGGCATCAGAAACAACAATGACGAAGTTCTTTTATTTCGTCAAGGCTACCGATCGAGAACGACGGTCTATTCCTATTGGTAAGCCAATGGATGGAACTGCGGCTTTAGTTGTTGATGAGCGAGGAAAAGTTTGTCTTCCGGGAATGGTGGGTGAAATTTATATTCGGACTCCCTATCGTACCTTGGGATATTATCAGCAGCCAGAGTTAACTAATCAAGTTTTTATTCCCAATCCTTTTAGTAATAATCCCAATGATATTGTCTATAAAACGGGCGATTTAGGTCGAATTTTAGAAGATGGAAATTTTGAATGCTTGGGTCGTCGAGATGGGCAAGTTAAGATTAGAGGAGTGAGAATAGAATTAGGAGAAATTGAGAATTATCTGCGACTTCATCCATTAGTTAAGGATGTGGTTGTCGTAGATCGGGAAGACGCAAATAATCATAAATATTTGTGTGCCTATGTTGTTCTCAAAGAAGAATTGGAATCAGGGAAATTGAGAGATTTTTTATTAAAATCCCTGCCAGAATCGATGATACCTTCAGTATTCGTAGTGATGGATGCTTTGCCGAGAACTATTAGTGGTAAAGTGGATAAGCGATCGCTCCCCGCACCCAATCGACAACAAAACCGAACTTTTGTACCACCCCAGACACCCATAGAGACACAGTTGGCGCAAATCTGGTCACAAGTCCTGAATCTTGACCGAGTAGGGTTAAACGATAATTTTTTTGAATTAGGCGGACACTCACTCAACGCCACTCAGCTACTTTCTCGCGTGGCTAAAACCTTTCAAGTAGAAATACCGTTGCGATCGCTGTTTGAGTCGCCAACGTTAGCTACTCAAGCTGAAAGCATTGAAACTCTGCATTGGGTAAAAGAAAGTCCACATCTTGAGGGCGCATTGGAGGAGGGAGAATTATGACAACCATCCAGTTTTTATCTGAGTTGCGCCGCAGCAATATCAAACTGTGGGTGGAAGGCGGCCGCCTCCGTTATAGCGCCCCCCAAGGAACGCTAACACCTGCTCTCAAAGCCGATTTATCAGAGCGAAAGGCGGAAATTCTCGATTTTCTATGTCAAGCTACATCTACTTGTAGACCATTGCTACCCACCTCACGTAATGCTAAACTGACTCTCTCTTTTGCCCAACAAAGGTTATGGTTTCTTGACCAATTAACTCCTGGTAGCTCGGTATACAACATTTCTGGAGCCGTTGAAATCCAAGGTTTGCTCAACGTAACAGCACTAGAAAAGAGCCTGAACGAAATTATTCAGCGTCATGAAATTTGGCGTACTTCCTTTAAAGCGGTAGATGGGGAACCGCTACAAGTGATTGCTCCCAGTTTCAGCTTCACGCTCAAGGAAGTGGATCTCAGACTAGTAGCAAAAAAAGAACAAATAGATACAGTAAAATTCCTAATAGAGAAGGAAGCAGAACAGCCCTTCGATTTATCTAAAGCACCGTTATTAAGAGCAACGTTGCTGCAATTAGATAAAGATAACTATGTACTAATTTTGACTATTCACCACATTGTTTTTGATGCTTGGTCTATGGGAGTGCTAATTGGGGAATTAGCATTACTCTATGAAGCCAACTCTCTTGGCATACCGCATCTACTCCCTGAACTCCCCATCCAGTATGCAGATTTTGCTTGCTGGCAGCGACAGTGGTTACAGGGCGAGATACTTTCAACCCAGCTTGCCTACTGGAAACAAAAGCTGAGTGGTAAGTTGCCTTTGTTGCAGCTGCCTACCGACCGTCTGCGACCGTCACAGCCAACTTTCCAAGGAGCAAAGCGATCGCTGACACTATCTAAGACTTTATCCCAGGCGTTGAAGAACCTGAGCCAGCAGTCAGGTGCAACTCTATTTATGACACTGCTGGCGGCATTCAAGACCTTACTTTATCGCTACACAGGTCAAACAGATTTGCTAGTTGGCACAGCAACAGCAGGTCGCAACTTACCGGAAGTAGAACAACTAATTGGCTGTTTTGTCAATACTTTGGTGCTACGGACTGACCTTTCTAGCAACCCAACATTTTTGCAGCTGTTAGAACAGGTGCGGGAAGTGTCCTTAGCAGCATTTAATTACCAAGACTTGCCCTTTGAAAAACTGGTGGAGGAATTACAGCCAGAACGCCACCTCAGTTACTCACCGCTATTCCAAGTTGGGTTCGCTTTCTATAATGCTCCCAGAACAGAACTGAAACTTCCTGGTTTGACCTTGAGTTCTCAGCCGATAGATAACGGTACAGCCAAGTTGGATTTAACCTTATCCTTTAAAGAAACTGAGGAAGGATTAACTGGGTGTTTGGAATATAAAACCGAACTATTCGATGCCGCCACGATTAACCGGATGCTGGCTCATTTCCAAACCTTGTTAACGGGCATTGTTGCTAATCCTAAACAGCCTTTAGATGAGTTACCTTTATTGACGACAGCCGAACGCCAGCAGTTATTGTGGGAGTGGAACAATACTCAAACAGACTATCCTAGCGATGTCTGCATTCATCAACTATTTGAGGCTCAAGTCGAGCGATCGCATCTGGCGATCGCACTGATATTTAATGACTCTACACTCACCTACCAGGAGTTAAACACCCAAGCCAATCAGCTAGCTCATTACTTGCGTTCACTGGGCATAAAACCAGAGATGGCGGTGGGAGTTTGTATGGAGCGTTCGCTTTTAACGATTGTGAGCATTTTAGGCATCCTGAAAGCGGGTGGTGTCTATCTACCGCTAGATCCTAAATATCCCAAAGAACGCCTAGCTTTCACGATCGAAGACGCGAAATTGTCGGTGCTACTCACTCAACAGTCATTGGACATTGAAGCAGGAAAAAGCACAACTGTAGTTTTTCTAGATCGAGAATCGGAAATCATCGCCCAACACAGCAGTGCTAACCTTAACCAAGTTGTCACACCCGATAACCTAGCCTACATTATTTATACATCCGGCTCCACAGGTCAACCCAAGGGTGTTCTCCTCGCACATCGAGGATTGTGCAACTTAGCTACAGCCCAAATTCAAGCCTTCGATATCCGACCTGATAGCCGCGTCCTTCAGTTTGCCTCCCTCAGCTTTGATGCCTCAATCAGTGAAATTTTTATGGCTCTAGTAGCAGGAGGAACACTTTGTTTAGCAACGACTGATGCTCTGCTTCCTGGTGCAAATTTGCTGCGTTTGTTGCGCGATCGCGCCATCACAACCGTCACCTTACCACCATCTGTACTAGCAGTGCTACCAGTTGAGGAACTTCCAGCTTTACAGACAATCATCGTCGCTGGAGAAGCTTGTTCTGCTGATATAGTAGCGCGTTGGGGATGCGATCGCCGCTTCTTTAATGCCTACGGGCCGACTGAAGCAACCGTCTGTGCCACGATTGCCGAATGCACAGATACCCAAAATCAACCGTCTATCGGTCGTCCAATTGCCAACACCCAAGTCTATATTTTAGATCGCCATCTCCAACCCGTACCCATCGGCGTGCCAGGAGAACTGTACATTGGTGGCATTGGACTTGCCCAAGCTTACCTCAACCGTCCAGACTTGACCCAAGAGAAATTCATCCCGAATCCATTTATCGATTTTAAATTGCCGATTTGGGATTTTGGATTAAGCGATCAAGATGATAACTTACGATCCTCTAAAACTGATAATCTAAAATCTAATCGCCTGTATCAGACAGGAGATTTAGCACGTTATCTTCCAGATGGCAATATTGAGTTTCTTGGTCGTATCGATCATCAAGTGAAGATTCGTGGTTTTCGGATCGAATTAGGGGAAATTGAGACGGTATTGCGCCAACACCCAGATGTACTTACCTGCGTTGTCGCAGCCGATGAAGACCGCTTTAATAAGCGTTTAGTAGCTTATATCATCCCTCAAAATGGGATGACAATTAATCAGCAACAGCTAAAGGATTATCTCAAAAAACACCTACCAGACTACATGCTTCCTGCCGCCCTAACGATCCTAAACACCTTACCTCTGACCTCCAATGGTAAAGTTGATCGCCAAGCCCTCCCCGCCCCCGATACAGACAGAAGCCTGAAATTGGCAACCTTCGTCATGCCCCGCGACAGCTTGGAACTAGAACTAGTGCAGATTTGGGAAGAGGTTATGAACGTCCGTCCCATAGGTGTCACAGACAATTTCTTTGACATTGGCGGTCACTCCCTACTGGCAGTGCGTCTGATGGCTTTGATTCAGCAGCAGTTTGGACGGGAGCTACCTTTATCGATTCTGTTTCAAAGCGGAACAATCGAACATCTGGCGACCATTCTTCGCTGCGAAACGCCTCCTCGGTCTTGGTGTCCTTTAGTTGGCATCCAAACCGCAGGTTCCAAACCACCTTTATTCTGCGCCCATCCAATTGGGGGCAATGTTCTGGGATACGTAGCTTTGGGACGCTATCTCAGTCCAGATCAACCGCTTTACGCTCTACAAGCCCCTGGAATTGATGGACAACGACAACCTTACACCAATATTCCTGATTTGGCAGCCCATTATATCGAAGCCTTACAAGCTTTTCAGCCGACAGGGCCATACTTTTTGGGTGGACATTCCTTTGGTGGACTTGTAGCTTTTGAAATGGCTCAACAGCTACAACAGCTAGGACAAGAGATAGGCTTACTTGTGATTATGGATACACCAGCACCAATTCACAGGGGAGCTGTTGAACCAATAGATGATGCGAGATGGATGGTGAAGCGATCGCAAGTGCTAGAAAGATTTTTTGGTAAAAAACTGGCGGTTGACTACACAGAACTCCAGCAGTTAAAACCCGAAGCGCAATTCAACTATTTTTTAGAGAAATTGAGACGGGCCGATCTCATTCCCCCAGATGCCGGCCATAATATGATTCGCCACATCTTAGAAGTCCAAAAAGCGAGTCATCAAGCTTTAGTCAATTATCTACCACAGATTTATCCAGGTAAAATTACTCTCCTGCGAGCTTCTGAGATGGTAGCTGAAGATTCGAGAGGGGTGTTTTCTGGGAGCTTTTGTCAACCTGCTTTGGGTTGGGGTGAGTTGACTACTGAACCAATAGATATCTATGAGGTAATGGGCGATCATGTAACAATGCTTGCTGAACCTCATGTTAGAGTGCTGGCAGATCGGTTGAAATCTTGTATAAACAATAGCCGAAAGCCTAATTTTCAGGTAGGGGCAATTCATGTAGACGCATACTCGTAGGTTGAAGCAAGTTACGCAAAGCCTCTGTCTGCAACACGCAGCACATTATCTACGAGTTTTCCGTTCGCGCTAGCGTCTCTCCTTGGGAGAAGGAGTAGCCGTATGGTGTTGCTCCTAACGTGTCTAGTTTTGCATGAGTCCTACATATATCACAATACGGTTCAGTTAAGCATTTCTTTGTTCTCTCTGTGTCCTCTGCGCCTCTGTGGTTCGCAAAAAAAAGGTTTTAGCCTTAACTAAACCCTATTGGTCTATACATCAGAAATTTGGGCTTACCCGAACTAATCGCTGTAAGTAATTTTGTCTATACAAGGAGTTATCAATGATTAATGATGATTTATTAAAAATTGCTTATCAGGCAAACTCCTTATCAGAATGCCTCAGTAAAAGGACAAACTCAATTAACAAACAAGAAACTAACAATGAGTTAATCAAGCATTGGTGTGAAGTTGTTGCTCAAGGTAATTGGGAAAAATTCTACAAGCGCCTGCAATGGGATGGATTAGATATTAATACAGTTCGTTCGGTACTATTGAGTGTACCTATAGTAGAATCAGAGCCACTGCCAATCTGGGCAGAAACTTTGAAAGAAGTTATTGAAACTTCTGCCAAATTTAATTTAAATCAAGTAACTTCCGAAACCTACAAATTACCCATAGAACCTGAAAAGCCGTTACCTTTTGCAGATGTCTTGTTACCTGTTGTCTTAGTAGGGCGGCAAAAATTACTAACTTTTTTGGGTTCGATGTCCCTATCCCCAGACTGTTTACCTTTAAACCTGCTTTCCGAAGCAGCTTACCGACAATTAGAGCATAGCTTACTACAAAGATTGGTAAATCTTAGCGCCAAAACCCTCCAATTAGAATTTACTAATTTTCGTCCCTATAATTATAGTTTACTCAACTTAATGTTAGAGAAATTAAAATTATCAGCAGAGGGAATATTAGGCAGTCCTAGTAAAAAATATTATCTTGATTTTGTCGATCATCTCTTACAAGATGGGTTGCTAGCTTTTTTAAAAAAGTATGCTGTTTTAGGTAGGTTAATCGCAACAACTGTTGATTTTTGGGTGGAGGCAACAGCAGAATTTCTGCAACGTTTGCAAGCCGATCGATCTGAAATTGAGAGGATTTTAGATTTTACAGAAGTTACATTAGGAAAGGTGACAGCTATTACAGGTTCGCTTTCCGATCTGCATAATCGCGGTCGTTCTGTCTTAATTTTAACTTTTGCATCTGGGAAAAAAATAGTTTATAAACCCAAAAATTTAGGTTTAGAAGTTATTTATAACCAGTTATTAAATTGGTGTAATCAGCACGATGCACCTTTAATTTTCAAAGTCATTAAAGTCCTCGATCGCCATACCTATGGTTGGGTTTTTGATTATATAGAACAATTGCCATGTAAGGATGAAGCAGCAGCACAGCGATTTTATCAGCGAGCCGGTATGCTGTTGTGCGTGTTGTATGTTCTGGGAGGAAATGACTGTCATTACGAGAATTTAATTGCTTGCGGCGAATATCCGGTGCTGATTGACGCAGAAACTCTATTACACCCTCAAACCAACCCGATAGAAGGCTCTGTGCAAGCTATAGAAGAAATGAGTGAAATTGAGCAACACTTTCAGGATTCCGTGCTGCGAACTGGACTTTTGCCCCGTTGGGACTTTAGCCCAGACAAACGAATTGCTTACGATGTCAGCGCTATAGGTAGTGTTAACTCCCAGCAAGCACCTTGGCGAATGCCACGCTGGAAAGCCGTCAATACGGACGAAATGCACTTGGTATATGAAGAAGTAAAATTACCTGTCCAGGCAAATGTACCGATGTTGCATGGGGTTGCGCTCTCGCCTAACGACTATCTGGAGGAGATAGTTGTAGGGTTTCGGCAAATGTATCATTTTTTGAGCGATCGCCGATCGGCACTCCAGGCAAATGATGATTTTGTCACAGCACTACAAGCACAACAGGTACGGTTTATTTTCCGCCCTACCAATTTTTATCACATCCTTTTAGAAAAAACGCTGACACCAGAATTTCTGCGTTATGGAATTGCGCGTAGTATTGAATTAGATATCCTTTGTCAAACTTGTCTGACATCTGGGCAAAAACCACAAGCTTGGGCAATTTTGCGATCGGAACTCCAATCCTTAGAGCAGTTAGATATTCCCTACTTTGGGACATCTTGCAGTAGTGATGCTCTAACTGTTGGGCTAAAGCAACCGATAGAAAAATATTTTAAACAACCAAGTTACAACCAATTTATCAAGCGGTTACAAAACCTCAACGAAACAGATTTAGCTAGCCAAATAGGGATTATTCAAGGTTCTTTTTATGCCAGAGTGGTTCAAACTCCTGTTGCTGAAGAAGCATCAAAACCCAACTTATTATCTGATTTCTCACAAACTGCTCCTTTAACTGCTTGTGAATTACTCCAGAAAGCTGAAGCGATCGCTTCTGAAATTGAAGCGAGATGTCTGCGTGACACTGCTGGTAATGTCAACTGGATTGGCTTTGGTTATGTACCCAATGCTGAACGTTTCCAATTCCAGCCTTTGGGTTTTAGTCTCTACGATGGTAGTTGTGGTGTAGCTTTATTTTTGGCGGCTATTGCTCATGTCAGAGGTAGTAAGCATTGGGGTAACTTGGCTGTTGATGCTTTACAATCTTTGCGAACAGTATTGCATACATCTAATGATTTATTCGCCCAAAAATTTGCTCGACGCATGGGAATTGGTGGCGGAACAGGAATTGGCTCGATTATTTATTCTCTAGTCAAAATCAGCAAATTTTTATCAAATCCAGCACTTCTAGAAGATGCCCAGTTAGCTGCTAAGTTAATTACACCAGAACTCATCGCAGCCGACCAACAATTAGATGTTATGGGGGGAGCAGCAGGCGCAATTTTAGGATTATTGTCACTTTATCAGCAAACAAGTGACACAAAAATTTTAGATCAAGCTAATGAGTGCGGTCAACATTTGCTTACCCATCGCGTCAGCGAAGATGAGCAACCCAAAGCCTGGAAAACCATAGCTCAAAAGCCATTGACAGGTTTTTCACATGGAGCAGGTGGCATTGCTTATGCTTTATTGCGGCTTTATGATGTCACCAAAGACCAAGCCTATTTACAAGCAGCTGAGGAGGGAATTGCCTATGAATGTAGTGTTTTTTCAACCGCCGCCGCCAACTGGCCTGATTTGCGCCAACACCAACCTAGATTTATGGTCACTTGGTGTCATGGCGCTCCTGGCATTGCTCTTTCACGTCTGGGCATGTTGTCAATATATCAAAGGAATGAAATATATCAAGATATAGAAATTGCATTACAGACAACTCAGAAGTATGGTCTGCAAGGTATAGACCATCTTTGTTGTGGCAATTTTGGCCGTATAGAAGTTTTATTGGTAGCAGCCCAAAAACTATCTCGTCCCCAATTGCTAGAAATTGCTCAGAAAAAGACAGCTTGGGTGGTAACACAAGCAGATAAAATAAGTGCGTACAAACTGTTTAA